>DATAPK010000219.1:0-5632 GCA_036265245.1 Tepidisphaeraceae bacterium
AAACCTGCTCGCCGAAATTGTTATTCAACAAATTATTCATACATCACCTAGTCAACTCAGGGAGAAGGATTCGAACCTCCACAGTCCGGTTCAGAGCCGAACGTCCTGCCGGTTAGACGATCCCTGAAAATGTTCGCGCATAGGTGCGGCCGGATTCGAACCGACAACCTGAGGCTTATGAGGCCTCCGCTCCGTCCATTGAGCTACGCACCAATCTTTTTCAAAAGCCGCGAGCTGGAGTCGAACCAGCAACCGGTCGCTTACGAGGCGACTGCTCTGCCCGTTGAGCTACCACGGCGGTGAAGAAGTTGCTCGTTTTTAGTTTGCTAGTTGCTAGAAGCCCTCCTATTCCCAACTAGCAACTAACAACTCTCCTCGATGCAGTGAGAAGGAGTCGAACCTTCAACATGCGGCTTAAAAGACCGCTACTCTGCCTATTGAGTTATCACTGCGTCGTTCAATCACGACTGCGACACGTCGCCAAAAGTGCAGTGAGAAGGAGTCGAACCTTCAACGTGCGGCTTAAGAGACCGCTACTCTGCCTATTGAGTTATCACTGCTCATACACAAAGCGCCGGGTGGGATTCGAACCCACGGTATCCACGTTGGCGGCGTGGCGCTCTTGTCCGCTAAGCCACCGGCGCATCATTCCCGCTTAGCCCCCGCGCCCACGCGGGGTTTCCCCAAACGGGTTTCTTCATGGGCCAGGAAGGAATCGAACCTTCACATCCCGGGCTTCAACCGGGTACTCTGCCGTTTGAGTTACCGACCCGACAACGATTCTTGACGATTGATGAGTGAAACTTGAAAAGCGCCCTGTCGTTCAAGTTTCGATCCTCAATCTTCAAGCATCACTCTCCAACGCCGCCAACGGGACTTGAACCCGTGACCTTCCGCGTGACAGGCGGGTGCTCTAGCCGGCTGAGCTATGGCGACACTCTCGAAACGATGAAGTAAATATTCCCTCGTTCATCGTTCATCATTCATCGTTTCTCCCAGCGGAGGGTGAGGGAGTCGAACCCCCAGGGCCCTTTCGAGCCATGCCGGTTTTCGAGACCGGTGCCTTACCAGTTAGGCAAACCCTCCGTTTCCGGAGCCGGATGAATCGCTTTCGCTACTCATGACTTCTTCCTTTCATGCCGCAGGCACGATTCGAACGTGCAACTCACGGTTCTTGAGACCGCCGCCTCTGCCGTTGGGCTACTGCGGCCCGATGCTTTCCATGCTCTGAGCAGGACTCGAACCTGCACCAACGTGACTCTCATTCACGCGCCTCTGCCAATTGGGCTACCAGAGCCACAATGGACGCCGGAGGGAGTTGAACCCTCATCTCCTGGATGCAAACCAGGGGTCCTGCCTTTGGACGACGGGCCCGATTTCCCAGCGTTGCGAGATGGATTCGAACCATCATCCTCGGCCTTCAGAGGGCCGCGCTCGTCCAATCGACCGCCGCAACATCAACAGAAACGATGAATAAAAGACTTTGCATTTACTTCATCATTCATCATTCCTACTTCATCGTTTCCCAAGTGGTTCAGGCAGGATTCGAACCTGCACTGACCGGTTTCTGAGACCGGCGCCTCTGCCAGGTTGGGCTACTGAACCGACTCCAACGTCGCTTATATTGTATACATATCAAATACAACCATATCCGAACGCGACCATGCACTGGGAAGGACTCGAACCTTCATCCACCGGTTTCGTAGACCGGGGCTCCGTCCGATTGAGCTACCAGTGCGTTCTTAAAACAATGCGCCGTGCAGCGTTCGAGACTGCGGCCTCTCCGTTATCAACAGAGCGCTCTACCTCTGAGCTAACAGCGCTTCTTCATTCGCCGAGCTGGGATCGAACCAGCAACCTCCGCCATGTAAGAGCGGCGCTCTGAACCAATTGAGCTACCGGCGCATATTGCGCGCACCTTGTTCAGCCCCGCCGACCACGGCGGGTTCACGCGTCGCAAGCGACGCGGCTAATAATGGAAACAGAGCAACTCGCTCGCGTTTCGCTATTTTCCCGGGAATTCAGTTAAAAAACGGACTTTTTTCGCCGGGAAGAACTCCCGGCCAACTGGCGAGGAGTTTATATGCGCCACATAAATGTGGCGACAATATCGCCTAGCTTTTCGCTGGCGTTATTGCATGATTGATAATGTTCTGGTCGCATTAACATTCGATTCTCTTCTTCGGCATAACGTGCCGCGAGATTCAATATTTCCATCACTTTGAGAAAAAAGCAAGCAAAAAATTTCGCGATGCTCATTTAACGTAGCTTTCAATGGTTTCCCGCGTCGGCGATTGCGAAGATGCTACTTGGGTATGCTGGCAGAATTCGGCTTCTGCATAATCGGCGATTCCGAGTACCAGAATTCCGGAAGCCAATAAGGCCTGTCACGAAACTGCCCGTGCGCCTGCGGGCCATAATCAGGCTGTCCGCACGGCGGAATCGGATCATCGTAAGGCGCCAGCGCGAACGCCTTCAGACTCACCTGGCCTCGCACGGATTGCGGAATCAAATCGATCGCAGGGATGATGTTGTCCCATCGCCCCAGTGTTCGGTCGAGCGGAGTTTGAGGGTCCGTCAAAAAATCGTCGAGCCAAACCAGCAAGCTTCCTCGCGGCGGAATGTCATAACCTCTCTCGCGCTCTCGAAGATCGGCAAGCGGGTGCAGCATCAGACTGTAAAATTGCGTGCCGAGCACCTCGCCGGGATTCTTGGAATCGGGATCGGGCCCATGCAAAAGCAGATAAGGAACGACCGCGCGGGAGAAATCCCGTACCGAACAAGCCGCCGCCATGTAAACGATGTTCGTATAAAACTGATGCCGCTGCTCCAGGATATCACGACGCAGCCACTCGTTAAGAACCATGGTGCCCATGCTATGACCGATGAGCGTAATCTCGTATGGCTGCCCCGCCGTCCCCTCCGCATCATCGCCGCCCGCACTAAATCGCGTAGCCCGTAGAAGCTCTTCGCGAAAAACCTCCATCGCACCGACGGTCGTATAATTGATTGCGCTTCTTGCTCTCTTTTCGCGAGGCAGTCCTTTCTCTTGTGTGCTTTCAAATTCGGCGGGGTTGCCGGCAAAATCTCCGTCAAACGAAACCAGCGTCCGTCGCGACATATTCTCCCACGCCGGACTTCCCAATCCGTCGATCAGCCACGACAAACCAAACTTGGTCGGCGAGGTGATCGCATAACTGATTCCCAAGCCCGCCAGATGTCCACCGTTTACATCAAAGTCCGGGCCAATGTAGATGCGCATTTCCTGTCGCGGCGCGTTTGGATCCGCACGAGCTTCATCATTCCGCTGCCGATCTTTGAGGTTGTTAAGCGCCTGCTCGACTGCTTTCGCCTCCGGCCTGTTTGCCCAACGCTCTTTGGAAGAGTCCGGCGAATTTGATGACGCACTTTCGGCATTATGCTTCGCCAGCGCATCAAGATCAGCGCCGGCCGCAGTCAGGTCCGAGCCGAGCTGATTCGACCAAACCACCGGCGCGCGGGTCAACGCCCGCCCCGCATCTGCGAAGATATAAAACGGCGTCAACAATACGCGTCCCCCATCTTCCGTCCGCCCCTGAGTAACGCTGGTCGCGTGCTCGCGATAGGTGTCGAGCAGATCCGAATCCCAATTCAAAAAAATCGGGTAGTAACCCGCATCCATGATCCTCTCGATTTCATTGTCCGCGGCCATCAGTGAATCTGCCGGCGAATTCAGCCCGCCGTGAACAAACACCAGCACCTTTCGGCCCGGATGCGATTCATGGAAATGACGCATGCTCGCAAAAATCTCCGCAAGCCGGCTGCGATAATCTTTTAACTTCATCGCTTCGCCATTCAGCATCATGGGATCATGTGGCCGGCCCTGCCCATCAACCGCAATCACATGATCCCTGATGTCCGGCACAACGCCCGCATCTCGCCATCTTCCGTTGCGACATTCCGCTGGATGAAACTTCCCATCGTGAACGATGTGCAGGGGCTGCGCGCAGCCGGCGATCATCGCGACAACAATCGCGATCGGAAAAATCAAACAGGAAGAGGCCCGATCAACCAATGCCATAACTCCCACCTTCGACTGCGCAAGAGATGCGAAGATCATCACGCCTTTTTCACAGGCTTTCTGATGCTGATCCAACAAGCCACCGCTATCGCAACGACCGCCAGCATCACGATGGCTGTCGCGTGCCCAACGAACAGTGTTTTTTTATCCGTTAGCGTTTTTGCATTAGTCAGCGATTTTCCCTCGAAGGTCGCCCACACAAATGCGACCGGAAATAGAATATTCGCAACGGTTCTTTCGAATCGAACCAATGCGGTATCCTGATCCGGACTCTTTTTCCACGCGAGAACCACGTCAATCGCCCACCAAATCGCGAGAAGGGTGTCGAATATCGGATGGCTGACCAGCGGGGTATGAAATACTTCCGTGATCTTTCCCTGAAGACTGTCTGCAACTCCAATCCAGATATGAATGAGCAACGCGATAAAAGCGCCCGTCCAGAATGCTCGCCACATCGGCGTAAGCAGCGCGCTGTATCGTCTAAAGAAATAGCACACGGCAGCCGCGCCAAGCGGGATCATCACTGCGTAGCCCGATTCAATCGCCCACACGTTCTCAATCGACGGGTGATATTTTGCAATGATCAGTGCCCCGGCAACCACAATCGCAGTCACAACCAGACACGCGAGCGTGGCGAACAGCGAAGCGACCGAAGACGGCGCCGATCCGTTGGCTTTCCCATCGTTCGCCATGGGTTGGGCCGACATTTTCGGCCAGGGGGCAAAAGCATTTTTGACCTGCCGCAAGGGCGCCGCCACCGCTGGAAAATGCCGGATCAGCACGCTGGACATATCATTTTTCTGAATCCAGTCCATGCCCACCGAAGTGTAGACATCCTCGGTGAAATCGGTCGTGAAGAAGCGATCGCTCTTCAGCCGCCGCGACGCCATCAGGATAAAAACCCGAAACGCCGTGTCGCTGAAACCAAAACCCTCCGGAAACGTCTCGGCATACATCCCGGGCATGAGATCGACCAGATCAACCTGATCCTTTCCCGCAGCCTGGCCGTACACCTTTCGCAGCGCCCTGGCGCGCGGATTGTCGTCGCTTGGCTCGCCGGTGATTTCTTCATAGGTGGAGATTCGCCCGCGATGGATCAGTTCGCGAAAGTCGTTGTATCGCGGCACGCCCCGCTCGCGGTCGCGGGTCACATCGATCGCCGCCAGATCGATGATGCGGTTGTTGATAGGTTGGTTGTTAGCATCCATGTCGGGGCGCGAGAGCTTCCGCAGAAACTCCGGAAAATTATGCAGCACCGGCGCCCCGGGGTTGGCGATGCCGAAGGAATAGCAAACGTCGTCCAATTCTAACTTCTGGTCCCTCAAAAACCGGCTGACCTTGTCGCCGATCAATCCTTCCATCGATTGTGTAACGACCGTTTCTCCTGTGGCGGCCTTTCTGAATTGAATCTCATCTGGGAGCAAAGGATGAAGACGATAAACGGAGGCAAATTCCTCGGTGAGCGAATATGGCGCGCCGTGCTGCTCGGTCGTCGAGCCGGGAATCCCGCTGACTTCCTCGCTATTTCCAAGTCTTCCAAAAATATTGGTGATTTTCTCGGTGACAACACCA
>DATAPK010000220.1:0-8515 GCA_036265245.1 Tepidisphaeraceae bacterium
GGCCCCAGAAAGGACGCGGCGCATGTCAGCGACGTTTGATTCCACTCCGCTCAGGCGCTCGAATTTGCTCTTGGTCTGTCGGGCGATAATCTGGGCAAGGGATGTCTTGCCCGTGCCGGGCGGGCCGTAAAGAATCGCCTGCCCCTTCCGTTCCACAGCGCCAGCGATCTCTCGAAACAAGGGATCGACAGGTACGACATTCCCACTGGCATTCCCTTCGTCCTTTCCCTTCGCTTCGCCGCCGATGGCCTCCACTTTTCCCATGACCTGCGACAGCAGCGTCTGGGGAATCGGCGCAACGGTCACCAACGCCCATCCTTTCTGCTGAGGAATTTCTCGTGCATAGCTTTTATCCCATTTGACGTGGACGAGGTGGTTGAAGTCGTCGTCGTGTCCTTCGTGTTCAGTCCACTCATAGGTGGGTTCCACAACCTCGCCGACGGCTAGAATTCGGGAAGTACCCTTATTGGCGATCACGAGGTCACCGGGTTCTAATTCACGCAACGTCCACACTTCATTTGCCTTTTTTGTGATAGTCGGCTGATAGTTTTTGTAGCCCGGCCCATACTCTTCAGCAAACTTTGCACGAAAGGACTCCTTCGAGTCGAACGTGCGCAAGTCACCTGTCCTTCCCCAGCCGACGCGGATGTACCCGCCCGCAAAGCACTCCTCCCAAAACTTCGCGTCCTCGCCCGGCGCGATCTTCACCGCGCGACGCTGGTCTCTTGGGTCGGCCCAGTGGTAAAGGAACCGCTCTAACTCCTTCGTCGTCCAGCCCTCGAACTCAGGCCGGTCTCGAAGCAACTGTAACATGACACGATTGAGGCGAACCACCTCGTACCCACCAGCGTTTGCCTCATTGCTGCCAAGCAGCCCAAGAAAGTGGCAGATGTGGCCCAGCGAACTAATCGGAAGCAATTCGTTGGGAAAATAGCAATACAGCGACTTCACACTCAGTGCTGGACCAAGCGCGATACCAGTCGCCTGATCGACCTTATCCCATGCTCCATCCCCAGCTTCAGTAAACGCCTCGACAAAGCTCGTGCGCAGTGCCTTCCAAGCCTCGTCAACGGTTTTGAATTGCATCGGGTAATACCAGTTTCCATCGCTCTGCTTGTAGATAACGTGCTTCCGTGCGCTCCCGCCCTTGATGCTCCCGACGTGCGGCGTTCCAAACTCCAACCACCAGCAATAGCAGTCTTGCTTGTTGCCCTGACCAAGCGCATATCTCTCCAGAGAAAGCATCGGCCAGTTGGCAAGCGGAAAGAGTTTCAGCACTTCTTGCCGCTCCTGTTCAGCAGTCCTCACAGATTCACAATCTGCATCTCTGTCATACTTGGCTAAAGATTCTTCCAGCGAGATGAGTCCCTCGGCCATTGCTTCCTCTCGTAAAATCCCCTGTCGTTCGATGAGTACAATTGTAGTGTAAGATCGCGCTGGCTGAAGCACCCTTGCGCAGCGAGGCAGTATTATGAGTTCAATTGACGACGTATGGAGAGCGGGTTTGGCAGCTTCGCGGTCCTTGAGATATTGTGTAAGCGCGGGCTTCGAAAAACCCAAGACGCAAGGCGCTTTTCTTGTTCTGCGAACAGCGCTATCGCCAAGCCTCTCCAGCGCACCATGGATCAGCCTCAACCAGATCAAAGTTGTCCCAGCCGAGGTTCGGTAAAGGTTGTGGGGCGCTCACTAGGGCGCTCCACCAGCTATTTCGTTGACCATGCGCACCATTTCATGACCTGCTACGAAGACGTGCAAAAAGAAAAAAGGCCACTATTCCTGTGGAAAATGGCCTTTTTCTACGTGTTATATGTAATGGGCAGAGCCGGGATCGAACCGGCGACACATGGATTTTCAGTCCATTGCTCTACCAACTGAGCTACCTGCCCGATAAGGACTTACGGCAATTTTGCACCGCTCGTCGCTATCCTGCCTTGCACCGGAGGTTGCAGCAGGGTCCGCACTAATATCCTCCGCCAAGGGCCGGGGATGATAGCCGAAGATCGGCGCGGAGTGAAGAGGCGGATAAGCTTCTTGTCGTTATGATACTTACATTCACCGAATGTAGCCGCTCATGATCTCATTCGATCAAGCCAAACAAATCGCCCTCCAGAAGATCGGCCCCGAGTGCGGCCTGATTGAAGATAGCACGATCGAAAAGCCCTACGGCTGGTACTTCATGTACCAGAGCAAGGAGTTTCTCCGCACCGGCGACCATCGCCACATGCTGCTTGGAAGCGGCGGTTTTATTGTGGAAAAAGAGAACGCCAGAATCTTCAAATTTGGTTCTGCGTTCTCGCTGGAAGAGAATTTTTCCGCTTATGAATATGGCCTGAAATACGATCGCTACGATCTGACGATTACAAGCATCCGAGATCTCGAACGGACGCTCGATTTTCTCTTGCGGTTGAAACTCCACTTTGTGATTCCGGAATTCGCTCATGGACGCCAATGGCGCGTTCCGCAGCCGTACAGACTAAATCAACTGCGCGAAAAACTGGCGGCCCTCCCAACCACGTTCCAGGATTGCCGCGGGTTCCACTTTTGCTACGAGGTCTTTCTCGAAATCGACAAGGCGGGCTGCTTTGGCTATGAGCTGCGCGAGCATCAGCCGCCGAAAGATGCGGCCTCTTCGCCAAGCCCAATGGGTTGAACTCCAAACTATCTGGCATCAATGCCGAAGTATGCGGATTTAATGCCGAACCATTTGGCATTCACGCCGCGACACATGGGCCCAATGCCAACGCGCCTGGGCTTAACGCCAACATCATCGAGGTTGATGCCCGCGCATGCGGAATTCATGCCGAGGCGGGCGTGGTGAATACCCAACGGTGCGGATTTAATGCCGCTGATGTCGCCGTTCACGCGTCGGATGCAATCCAGTCTCACAAGATCGACGCATCTCCCGAATCGACGTTCTTGTCGATGATGCTGTCACTCCCGAACAGTTGTGACGACGCCGAGGTTGACGAGGGGAAGATGTAGCCGGGATCGCCGGGGTTGGTGCTGGTGGGCGTGACCGAGGCGATATCGAGCTTGCCGAACAGGCCGTCGACGTAATGTGCGGGGCCGGCGGTGTAAAAGAGTTCGTTGCTCGCGCCGGCCAGGCCGTCGTTGCCGAAGGCCAGGCCCCAGAGTCCGCTGATCCGGATCACCTTGCCGTTGGATCGTTTCAGATCACCCTGGAATACGCCGGTCTTGGAATCAAAAACCTGGATCACGCCATCGGTGAGATTTCCGACAGCAATGTCGTGCGTGTATCGGCCAAACCCGCCGGGGAACCGCGCGACACCCCAGGGCGAATTCAGCGTGCCGCGCTTCACCAGCCGGCGATCGAGGATGCCGTTGGGGAGATAGATATCGACATAGCCGTGACCGCGGCCGGGGATGTCGTGATTGTTCGACGTATCCAGGGCCGCGTAGGTCACGTAAATCAAACCATTGATGTTCTGCACGTTGAACGGCGAATAGCCTGCGGGGATTTTCTTGTCGTGGAAAGTGTCGGTGAGCGTCGCGGTGTGGAAAGTCGAGTTGTAGATTTCGATCTTGCCGCTGGCGAAGTTGGCCGCCAGGAGAAAGTTGCTGTTGCCGACCGTATCCATCGCCAGGCCGGTGTAATCGGCATGGCTGGCGGAATTATCGACCTTGACGATCGCGTGCGTCGGGTCTGCATTTGGCCCCCAGCCTGAAATCGTGCCCTGCTCGGTATCGAATAGGAATTGCGCCGGCGCATTGGTGGCCACCTGGAAATCATTCGTGCCATTGTAGACCACGCCTGTCGGCGCGCCCGCCACCGATGAGCCGGTGGTGGATGGCACGGTCACGGTCAGCGTGTCGGGCGTTCCGTTGCCGTCATAAAGCGTCGACGTGCCGGTGCGATTGTTCGCGATCCACCATTCCGTGCCCGGCCCCGCTGCCAAACCCCAGGCGTTCACGAGATTCGCATCCTGCCTTGATGCGGGAAGAATCGTCGTATCGTTTGAAACCAGATTCGTCGCCGCAAAGACCGGCGCCTTGGTAAAAAGCATTCGGCGTTCAAGTGATTCGATGTCCATCGAGTTGTTATTCATTTCGATACTCCACAAAAAATAAACCGGAGTTGCGGTACGCCCATGCGTATCGCGGAGGTGCAGACTATCGATGAGAGACGAATCAAGCTCGCTCGATGCAAGAATTGCACGAAGAAGGGAGGCTGGATGCTCGCGCAGTTTATATTCAGTTATGTAATTTCCCCCCCCGGGTGAAGGTTCAGCGAGATACAATCGACGAAGACTTCTTCATCGCGTTGGCCTCTTCGAGTATTTGGACGCATTCCGGATCTTCACACCGATGAGCTGCTTCGAGCGCGGGCAATTCTACAGGCTGACTGGTGTCCGCCCCGGAATCGAGCAGCAGCCTTAATATCTGCGTATCGTGGCTGTGAATCGCCATGTTCAGCGGACTCAGGCAGCCGAAGGGTTGAGAGGGATCTGCGCCGGCGCTGAGCAGCAGTTGCACTGCATCAATGTTTCCTGATTCCACTGCCATGAGAAGCGGGCTTGGAGACAATGGATCGCGGGGATTGCAGTTGGCGCCTGCTCCAAGGGCATCGCTGATTCCATTCACATCACCCACTGAAGCTGCAATCGCCAAACGATCGCTGGCGCCGCCATAATAGCGCGCCGGTTGAATATAATATCGACCCCCGATGGTGAGCGCCACGATCGCAGCCAGCACAGAGATAAACCGAAGACCACCCCAGACGTCGGGCTCATAACGGCGAAATTGTCGTATTCGAGACAACATGATGTAAGAACGATCCCAAAGAATTTGCTGCTTATTCAACGCGCGTTAATCGAGATGGATTATTTGCCCGGCAACGATGACGGCGGTTCTGCATTCTGGGTGCTGCCGCCTCCGCCTCCAGTTCCAGATCCATTAATCGCGGTAAATTTTATCTGCATCTGTTTCAGCTTCGCCTCAACGCCCGGCGGGAGTTTGCTGCGCTGCTCTTCCGTATCGATTGGGCCTTGAAAGATGATCTTGTCATCCTTGTCTTTAACCACCAGATTTTTGCTGTCGCCGTTTTGAGTCAGCTCAAGCGTCTGATCCTGAGTCTTGAAAACGAATTTGGCGCCTCCGCCGGCACCGGGGGAGAATGGATCGGAGCCGGGAAATCTAGTGGTGCTGGTCCCAGTGGAATTCAAATTCAGACCGTCGACTTTCAGGACGGTGGGCCCCCAACCCCAGGTCGGGTCTAACGGCTGACCCTCAAGTTGCGCATCTGAAAGTTCGGGGACATTGCTTTCGATCAGCGTCACGTTAACGGTCATCGGCTGGCCTTTGCGGAGAAGCGTCAGCGTGATCTTGTCGTTCGGTTTATAGCTGCGGATCAGCACTTGAAGTTGCAATGCGTTCACCAGGCGCTGGTCGTCGAGCTTCTGAAGGATGTCGTATCGTTGCAGGCCGGCCTTCTCGGCGGGGCTGTCTTTATCGAGCGAATCGACAATCAGCCCGAATCCTTTTTGCAACGCCAGATGCTCGCGAAGCTCGGCAGAAACTCCCGACGTCGCTGCCCCGAGAAAGGTTCCCTTCTCCATCTTGGGATCGTTGGTGGCGTACATCCACGATCGCGTTGGTTGCGGGGTGTGAACCGAAACGGAGGCGGAAGATTGCCCAAAGACGGGAGTGGCAATTAAACCTGTCGCCAGCGTCAGTTTTGTGAGGAATCGTCGCATCGAATCTTCTCCTTTAGTTGGGCTCAGGCCCATCGCTCAATATGTGGGGCATTCCACGAAAACGATTTGCTCGTGCGGCACAGTCATCTGCAACTGGGTTTTGCCGTCGTCATCGGTCCAGCTGAGTTGCTGGATTTGCTGGCGGCGGAGCTTGCGGACGGGAATATCGTTGGCAGCCAGCCGCACGCCGTCGTCAACTGTGCGCCAGTAATAGGTGCATTCCACGTTTTTTGGATTCGACGCTGCCGGGGACTGATCGGCGATTACATTTTTTGGCGCTGGGTGCGGCCTTGACGGCACGAAGAGTGGCCCCAGCAGTACGATGCCGACGGCCGCAGCAGCAGCCAGCGACGAGCCCATCAGCCAATGTCGGAGTCGGCGTGGCGATCTGGAAATCTGCGCCGGCTGGCGGCGGCGAAACGCAGATTCCGCGCGACCAAGCTGCCCTTCCGCAGCACGATCAAAGTGCCCGGCCAACAGTCGATCGAGATTGTCGTCATCGCGCGGTTCCATGAATCAACTCACTGCTAAATCTGCAAGCAACTCGCGAAGCTGGTGTCGCGCCCGCGAAAGCCGCATATCGACGGCGGACACAGACAAACCCAGCCGTTCGGCAATTTCCTTCGACGAAAGCTTTTCAAAATATCGCATTGCAACCGCCTGTCGCGAAAGCTCGTCGAGCACGGCGAGCGCTGTATCGATTCTGCGGCGTGTCTCGGCTGTTTCCATCGCGCCGGAGGGAACGACGTCGAGGCTTGCCGGGGCGATTTCGGGTTCGACCGATGCCGGCGGACGCCGCCGTTTTGCGTCGATCGATCGATTGCGGACCATCTGCATGAGCCAGGCTGCAAATCGATCGGCATCACGCAGCTCGGGCAATCGCTGCCATGCGTCCAGAAAGACGTCTTGTGTGACATCTCCCGCGGCGGAGAAATCGCCAAGCACGCCATAGGCCGTCGAGATCGCCGCTCGTTCAAACCATCGGATCAGCATACAAAACGCCTCCGCATCGCCGTCGCGAGCGTTCTGCACGAGCTGACGGATCGATGCCTCCAACGCTTGACTCCTGCTTCCTTAAAAGAAATGACGCAAACGGGTGCTGTCACCTAACCGGGAAATTGCGAATTTGAAACATCTTTTGCCGGATGGCTGCCAGGCGTGAGAGTGATTTGGGCAAAAACGCTATTCATCATGCTTTCATCCGCCCTGCCCCATATTTCCGGCTCGCAGTGGGTGTCCTTATCGGACTCAATAAAATCGTGGACTTTTAACGTCTGTGCAGTCTAAATTGTCTGTGCGGGACGGCCGAAGTAATGCTGAGTCGTAAGGGAGTTTAACGTGATGTCCAGCCAAAGCTCAGCCAACCAATTGATGAACGAAATGCAGCAGGCGGAAGAGGATCTGGCGCTTTACGCCGCGATCATCGGCTGCCGGCCTACGGTTTCGAAGGATGCGCCTCCGCTGGAGCCGATGGCGGCTCCTGAATCGGTCGAGGCGATGCTGGATGAATCGGATTCGCATCGTCCGCATCGTCTTTCCATCTGGATGCATCACGTTTCGCACGAAGCGAAGCGGCGTATTCATGAAGCGCGGATGCGGTTGGCGTCGTAGGTTCTGTTCCCCCATATCAAGTGGCAACCGCTGGTTGTCGAAGACGCGACCGATGGTCGCGGCTTTATAAATTCATTTCCTGGCCTATTCCAGTCTCAATTAGATCGTCTCGTTGAGACGATTTTTTTGCGGCGGGAACATTTGGGAAATTTTGGGAAGTTGCCCCCTCTGCTGAGTTTGGTTTTCAAAGAACGCGCGGAACGGATCGCGCGGAGCACATTGCTCCTATCAGTACCGGCGGCGCTGCGCAAAATGGATCGGTTTGGCGCAACTTAATTGAGGGGAAAGGCTTTGGCGGGTGGGAAACGGGGAAACTAATTTTTCATTTGCGGATTTTGTGGTTTTTGGGCGCTGCGCGATTGGATTCTCAAGCGGTTCAAATTGCTTGAGCGGAGATTGCGGTCGTGGCAATGGGATTGTTTAGCGGGCTTGGTTTGGGGGCGCGGCTGGACACGCCCCGCAAGCGGGGCCGCTAAACTTTGGGAATTCACAGGAATGGGGTTTCTGTTAATCTCGTTTGATATGCCTAATCCTGAACACATTCCGGCACCGGAGATGGCGAAGGGGTTTGGCGTGGGGAAGTTGACGCGGCATTTGTTTGTTTGTGTTGGGCCGGATTGTGTGGGGGCGGAGGTGGGGGAGAAGACGTGGGAGTATTTAAAGAAGCGGATGAAGCAGTTGAATATCGCGGGGGCGGATGGCCCTTGCTTTCGGACGAAGTGCCATTGCCTGCGGATTTGCACGGCGGGGCCGATCGCGGTGGTTTATCCGGAGGGGACGTGGTACCAGAACGTGACGGCGGAGAACGCGGAGCGGATTATTCAGGAACATTTGATTGGGGGGAAGGTGGTGGAGGATTTGTGTTTTGCGCGGAATCGGCTTTGAAAAACAGATGAAACACGAAGGCACGAAGATCACGAAGCGTCAACTGCTAGAATTGGATGTACTTTTTGTGGCGTGATTTTATAGATGAGATAGCTGTGTTTTTTTTGGGGGGGGCCGGGAATCGCCATGAATTACTTCGTGGTTTCGTGGTTCAAACATAACAGATCTGAATATGACACGCCGATTTGATGGTCAGGAGTGATCGCGAATTCCTGAACCAGATGATCGACGCGGGCTCGGGAAAGGGATTCATTTGCCTGGGGGGAGACGACGCCTTCAAATTCGAGGAAGGGGCCTAAATCTTC
>DATAPK010000221.1:0-7152 GCA_036265245.1 Tepidisphaeraceae bacterium
CTGAGCAACCGGAGTTATGAAGATTACGACGCGTTATTGAATGCCGGCACAGACGCGTATCGCAAGCTCACGCCAGAGGTGATCAAGTCCGTCTGCGCCTGTCCCTATCTTGAGCGCGCGGAGCAATCTTGATCCGTATGAACCGGCCCTGCCGGTTCGTTCCCCCGATTTTCAGAGTTGCGCCCTCTAATGTGCGGGTTGCGCCCCGGATGTTTCGGATTGCATGCCGAATGCTTCCCGATCACTGCGCAGCCATTCCGATTCGGTGCGCAAATTCGTTACGCCGACAGGTTGGCATCGCGGTTGCGCGTTCGGAAGGGGTCGTCATGGTGGTGGAGGCGCAGTATCAGTTGCTGAATCCTCAGATGGCAGCGCTGCCGCAGGTGCAGGCGACGCAGTTGAAAGGGCCGCGGGTGGGGGAGGCGGCGTGAGGTGGCATTTGCTACTGGTCACTTGTCGAAGAGGGATTGTTATGTGGCCGGGCGCCACCGCCGGTAGACCTTGTACACGATAACAGGGACGGCTGCGAGCAATGAAACGACTAATGCGGGCCAGAAACTCCACCATGCAGCAAAACTCGCGCGATGAAGTGGCATGTTCGTCGGATCGTCTGTTGTCCACATGATCGCGAGCATCACGAGTGTGAAAGCAACGGGAACGGCAAGGATGGAGACGGGCAGGTACCGACGCGCCAGGAAGTGCACGCCGATTGACAGGGGTAGAACCACGACGAGGCAGATGCTTATGACACCGGCAGCGGCAGCACCTATGGGATCCATAGCCGGCTCCACTAGGCCATACGACAGATCAACGTTCAATGGCCGGCACCGCGCCGACCAACCTTTATTCTATCAGAACGCTCAACGGGAGGCGGGCGCACTGTAGCGGATTGTTAATAGTCCGCCCGCAAGTGGTTCAGAATCGATACCCATTTTTTTCGGAGGATGATGGGCCTGCACAAAGCAAAAGAATGGCGCCTGCGACCCAGCCCCAAATCCAGATCTCACCACCAAAGTACATGATCGTCGAAATAGCGATCAGCAAAAGTGCGATACCGTATCTGAGCCAAGCGCTCTGGCCAGCCCACCAAGTGAAGAAACCCATGGAGGCCTCCTTTCGGATCAATGTTCAATGGCTGCGTTGTGTCGAGCGACTGTGAGTATACCAGAACACTCGATGCGAAACTGATTCGCTGCGGCGTTTTGATTATTCCGCGGTGGGGTTCAGCTTGTCGAGCTCATCCCAGCCGACGATGTGGACTTGGCCGTTGGCGGCGAGGACTTTGTAGCCAGGGGCGCCGCCGAAGGCGTCGCGGGGAAATTCCAGGGGTTGGCCGTCGATTCGCTCGAAGTCGAAGCTGAAGTACCAGCCATCGGGGATCGGTTTGCCGGTGGTCGGCACGTAGCGATATTGCGGATGCGGAAATGGCTTGGCGTCGAGAAACGCCTTGGCGGCGGCGAGGGCTTGGGGGTAGGTGAGGGGCATATGTTAAATGGGTCAAGGTTCTATGGTCAGCAAGGTGCCGAACGACATTTACTTTATACATCAGAATCAAACACTCTGCCTCGACCTCCTTTGTTTGCTTCTGCAAATTCTGCTTGCCGCAGGCGGGAGAATGGGGACGATATCGCGATGCTTCGGGAGCAGGTCAAGCAATCTATCGACGGCCTTAGCGATGCCGCATTGGTGGAGTATGTGACGACCGGTGCGCGGATGTACGAACCAGAGGCGGTGGCATTCGCGCAGATGGTTCTTGAAAAGCGAAAGCTTGATCCGCAAACCATCAATGCATTTCGACGGCCTACAGAGATGCGGCTGATCGTAGACGATGTGAAGGCGGGTGGGGCATCGCCTCCACCGAAGGGAACGGAAGTCATTCTCTGCATATCCTGCGGAATTGAAGCGCCGACGCGGTGGGTGGAATACAACCAGAACATCGGCGCTCTTGTAATTCGCTTTTCACAAACTTATCGGGGCAGCATGTGCCGGCGATGCAATCGCCGATATTTCTGGCGGGCAACGCTGATAACGCTGGTGTTTGGCTGGTGGGGGATCCTCTCATTCTTCGTCGCGTTTGCGTATTTGGTCAGTAACGTCATTAGCTTTCTGCGTACGATTCGAATGCCGCGCGTGCCGGCGGAGGCGTCGGCACCAATCCTCGACGACGATGCGATCTCGCGCCTTACACCCTATTACAATGATGTGATGCAGCGAATAGCTGGGGGTCTGGAAGTGAATTCGATTGCGAGGGAAGTGGCTGCACAGGCCGGCGTGAGGCCGGGCCACGCGCTGTTGTACCTGCTGCAAGTGCGACAACGACAGGCCAATGAAATATTGTACGCCCAGGAGAAAACGGGCGGGTTCCCGGTGATCATCAAGGAATCCAAGGGGCAAGTAACCAGTGACAAGTGACGTTCACGTAGCCTATCATCCTGCACTATATGTCAACGACATCTCATCCGCGTGCCGCGACCGTCGGCCAACTGAAAGAAACCGGTTACAAGCCTTGCTCGGTGAAGGACGAACTGCGTCGAAATGTCATCCGCAAGCTCAAGGCCGGTGAGGAGCTGTTTCCCGGCATCGTGGGTTATCGCGAAACCGTCCTGCCGCAGATTATCAACGGAATACTTTCCAGGCATGACCTGCTGTTTCTCGGTTTGCGCGGACAGGCGAAGACGCGCATCCTGCGCCTTCTGCCGACGTTGCTCGACGAATGGATTCCGGTGCTGGCGGGGGTGGAGATCAATGATGATCCGATTTCGCCGATGACCAAAACCGGCAAGCGGATTGTTGCTGAGCAGGGGGGCGATGCGCAGATTGAGTGGGTGCATCGGGAGGATCGGTATCACGAGAAGCTGGCGACGCCGGATGTGACGATCGCGGATTTGATTGGCGAGATCGATTTGGTGAAGCACGCGGAGGGGCGATATCTGAGCGATGAATCGACGATGCACTATGGCCTGATTCCGCGTTCCAATCGCGGGTTGTTTGCGATCAATGAATTGCCTGATCTGGCCCCGCGCATTCAAGTCGGATTATTCAACGTACTGGAAGAGCGCGATGTGCAGATTCGCGGATATCCGATTCGGTTGAATCTGGATGTGTGTCTGGTCTTCAGCGCCAACCCCGAGGATTACACGAATCGCGGGCGGATTGTTACGCCGCTGAAGGACCGCATCGGCAGCGTGATTCGCACGCATTATCCGGAGACGATTGATGAAGGCATCACCGTCACGCAGCAAAACGCGTGGCTGAATCGGGAGGCGGATGGTTCGGGCAGTGGCGTGAATGTCGAGGTTCCGCGATTCATGTCGGAGATTGTGGAAGAAGTCGTGAGGCTTGCGCGATCGAGTCCGCATGTGAGCCAGGCGTCGGGCGTATCGGTGCGCACGAGCATCGCCAACGCGGAGACGGTTGTCAGTAATGCCGAGCGTCGTGGAATTGTGACTGGCGAGAAACGCGTGGTGGCTCGGATTTGTGATTTGAACTATCTCATTGCCAGTTGTCGTGGAAAAATCGAGATGACGTTGGCGGAGGAAGAAGGAGCCGAAGACAAGCTCATCCGTTCGATCACCGGCGAGGCGGTGAAGAGCGTGTTCAATCGCATGGCCCGCGGGATCGATTTCGAATCCGTGGCCGAGCAGTTTCAGGATAAGCTCACTTTCCCCTCAGGCGATGATCTGTCGGCGGAGGAATTCTGCGCGAACATGAGCGCCGTCAAACCGCTGCAAAAGGCGGCGATTCAGATGGGGCGGGCGTTGCAAATGGATGTGAACGATCTGCCGATCCTCGCCAGCATTGGTGAATTGGTGCTGGAAGGGTTGTATGTGAACGATCGATTGAGCAAGTACAGCACGAAGGGAAAGACGTTCTTCAAGCGATGAGGAATCAACTCATTTGTTTGATTGGGTGACTTCGGCATTGTTTTGCTTGACCTGCAATCTCACACGCGCCGGCAGATTTCCCAATCTTGCGGCCCGGCGATAGTAACGCATCGCTTCGCCCCGGTTTCGTGAATCACCAATTCCTATTTCATGGCGAAGGCCAAGATTGAAGAGCGTGTTGATGTACGCCAGCACGGATGTGGGCCGGGCGAAGAAGAGCGGATCGGATGGAATGCGCGAACGAAGCCATGAAGGAAGCAGAGATCTCCAGCCCGACGGGGGCGCGGCGGCATTGTCCTCTTGCGACATCAATGGCCATTCCGGGCAATCTTCTGGAAGCGTCACGCCGCAATGCGGACAATATTTTGCGTCGAGATCGATGGCCATCAGATTGGTTCGGCAGCGCGGGCATGCGAACCGCATTGGAGTTGCTGCTGTTTCCGCGGTTAAACGGCCCGGTGTCTCGACGGATGAAAGCTCGACGCATTCAAATTGCGATGGGCCTGCCTTGAATGTGGTTCCGGCAATCAGCCGAACCGATCTGGCGGGCATGTGCGAACAGATAATGTCATATTCGCCGCACGTGCGAAGTGTTAAAAACCCGTCTTCGTTTCGGATGATGGCGTGCCAGCGATCGGGTTGATCGACGTAAATGTCACTGAGCTTGTCGTTTCCTAAAGTGGTTCCATCCCGGATGCGAAAGACTTGCCTCTTATTGCCAACCATGGTTTCCAGGCCAAGAGAGGCGTCGGCTGATTGAGTTGGATTCAGCTCGCTCATGTTTGCTCGTTCATTATACTCGCTTGGCCGAACTTTGTTGCTCAATTAGCATCCAACCAATGGCAATCCCCTTTAAGCCAACCAAAGAACAGCTTGCCGCCGCGGTGAATAAGACCACGCCGGACTTGATCGGGCCGAATCTGAAGGTCTTGTTTGTAGGGATCAATCCCGGTTTGTATTCGGCGGCGACAGGCCGGCACTTCGCCAGACCCGGCAATCGGTTTTGGCCGGCGCTGCGGGATGGGGGATTTACCAACGGTTTGATGTCGCCATTTGATTCGCATGAATTGCTCCAGCATGGATATGGCATCACCAATATCTGCCGCCGGGCGACTGTCGCCGCCGATGAATTGACGCGCGACGAGTTGATTCACGGCGCGAAATTGCTGGTGCGCAAAATCAAACGGTTCAAGCCGCGCATCGTTGCGATTCTTGGCGTCGGGTCTTATCGCACGGCGTTTAATCGACCGAAGGCGCAGGTGGGCAAACAGGATGAAACGATTGGCGAATCAATTGTCTGGGTGCTGCCAAACCCCAGCGGGCTGAATGCGCATTTCATTCCATCCAAACTCGCGATCATCTTTCAAGAGTTGAAGAAAGATGCGGACCGGCTCAATGGCTCGCGTCGGCCGGTGCTGCGAGGAAGCGCTCGCAAAAGGGATAAGTTACCGGGATCGGTTCTCCCTGGGCGGTGAGATTGCCCGTCGCCGGGTCGATCTTGAAAACCATCGCATCCGGTGTGGGCATGCCGTGGTTGGTGGCCAGCAGCCAATGCCCGGTGGGATCGATCTCGAAATTTCGCGGCGTGACACCGCCGCTGGGGATGCGTTGGGTGAATGATAAGTCGCCGCTGGTTTGATCGATGCTGAAAACGGCGATGCTGTTGTCGCCGCGGTTGGAGGCATAAAGAAATTTTCCGCCCGGATGAACTTCGATCTCGGCCGCTGTGCTGGTTCCCTTGAAATCCGGCGGCAGCGACGAAACTGTTTTTCCTTCGGTCAGCGTGCCGTGATCCGCATCCCAATTGAATTGGATGATCGAACTGGCCATCTCCGTGATGACATAAACCCACTTGCCATTGGGGTGAAAATAAAAATGCCTCGGCCCCGAACCTGGTTTGATTGCGGCGAAGGGAGGATCGTTGGGCTTGAGCGATCCATCGGCTGCGTTAAAGCGATAGACGAAAACTTTGTCCACGCCCAGATCGCAAACCAGGCAAAACTTTTGCGAAGGATCGAGACGAATGGAATGAGCGTACGGATGTTTCTGGCGGCTTGGATTGATCGAACTGCCGGTGTGCTGAACCAGCGCGGTACGCTCGCCAAAGCTGCCGTCAGGATTGATCGACCAGGCGGAGATCGTGCCGGACTGATAATTGGCGACGAAAGCGTGCTTGTTGGCTTTGTCGAGACTGATAAAGCTCGGATCGTCGCCGCCGCTGGGTTTGCTGTTGAGCAGCGTCAGATGCGCGGTCTTTGGATCGATCGAATAAGCGCTGATCCCGCCGCCGCCTTGATCCTTAAACTCGGGGTCGGTGGAGTTGCAGGTGTAGAGAAATTTGCCGTCGCTGGAGAGAACAAAATATCCCGGTGATGGCGATTCCTGGAGAAACTGGGGCGGCGTCAGCACGCCGGTGTTGCTGTCGAAGTGCGCGAGAGAAAATCCCTTGCCCACGCCAACGTTGTGCGTGCCGAAGAAAACAAAATAGTCTTCCGCGAAAACGGGACAGGATTGAACGGCCAGAATCAGGATGCACAAAGCTGCCAGGAAGCGCGTCGCGCGGTTCATAGAATTGCTCTCAGTGGCTCGCGGCGGTGGTAGGCCTGCGGGTGGTTGAAGACGTATGGGTTGTGACCGTCACCCGCGGCGGATGGGGGCCTGCAAAATGATTGTAATTTGATGGGATCGTTTTCTCTATGGAAGGGACAGACCACGACGCCAGGCCTGTTTCATGCAAAAGGCACTTTCGCGATGTACACGTCTGCAAGGCGGCGGTGATATCGCGGATGGTCCGCAGCGGTGCATGATCCGATGCAGTGTGCATTTCGACAAACTCGCCGGGCACATCGATGACCGGCGAAGTCTCGGACACAACATTCATGGCCACGATATGTTCGCGAGCCATTTCGAGTGATGCGCACAACGCTGATTTGGTTCCGCCACGAATACAACTCTGAAACGCGCGCAACATATAGGGATGCGGCTGCGAATAAAGCGGCAGGTGTTCGATTCTTTCGCCGGTGCGGATTTCAATGTGTCGGCCGGCAACGTAACGGATCACGGATTTTTCCGTCTCGATCGTTACCACCGGATCCACCGTAATGGCACACGCGTGCGTGTAGGCTACGAAAAGCTGGACATCGCCGTTGAGGGTCAGGCGAATGCTGCATGTATCGAAGTTTTCGATGCGATTGGCTCGGTAAAGCTCGGCGGCAACCTTTGTCGGCTTGGCAGAAATCTCCTCGCACGTTCCGACGAGGAACATTGC
>DATAPK010000222.1:0-1999 GCA_036265245.1 Tepidisphaeraceae bacterium
CAGCTTGTGCCGAGCACAGCCCAGTGGCGGGGATAATGTCACCGTGAATGAAGATGACACTTCTTATACGATGTCCAACGGCATCGTGACCGCAAAGGTTCTCAAAAAATCCGGCGATATTATATCGTTGCAATATAAGGGAACGGAAACGTTGACGGATCAATCGGGGCACGCTGGGGCGTATTGGTCGCATGATGCAAGCGGCGGGGAGAAGACCATCGACGCCATCACCATTGATCCTAAAACTAACAAGGGCGATCGCGCGGAAGTTTCGGTTAAAGGAATTTCTGGCGGAAAGAAGATGGGACATCCGGCGGGCGGCGGGGCTGATGGGGATTTTCCCGCTGACATCGAAATCCGATGCAGCCTGGGGCGAGGGGAAGCAGGCGTTTACACGTATTGCATTTTCGAGCATCAGCCGGATTATCCCGCCGGCTCGATTGGCGAGGCGCGATTTTGCGCCAAGCTTGCCAGCATGTTTGATTGGCTAAGCGTCGACGCCAAGCGCAACAAATATTATCCGCATGAACCGCCGGGCGAGGATAAATACGTTTACACCGCGGTGCAGTCTGAGAATCTGGCGTATGGCTGGTCTAGCACGACGAAAAATATAGGCTTCTGGATTATTAATCCCACGATTGAATATCTGAGTGGCGGGCCTACGAAAGTGGAGTTTCTTTGTCATCGCGATACGACGCCGGTGCAAGCGCCGTGCGTGCTGAATTATTGGCGAAGCAGTCATTATGGTGGGGCAGGTGTTTCCGTCGCGCAGGGTGAGCATTGGACGAAGGTTGTTGGCCCATTCATGCTCTACGTGAATTCCGGAGGAGATGCGGCATCGCTCTGGAATGATGCAAAGCAGCAGGCGGAAAAGCAGAAGCAGAGGTGGCCATTTGATTGGGTGAATGGGGTGGATTATCCGCACAAGGATCAACGCAGTGCTGTTAGCGGGCAGTTGGTTCTCAATGATCCGCTCATGCCTGGCGATGCTAAATTTTCCGGAAAGATCATGGTGGGATTGGTTTCGCCGAATTACACCGTTCCCGTTCAATTGCGTGGTGGCGGAAATACGGAACGAGAGATGACCTGGCAAACCGATGCCAAGCATTATGAATTCTGGGCGCGAAGTGATGACGCGAGCGGCAAATTCACAATTCCGAATGTTCGGCCCGGCAGCTATCAGCTCGATGCCTTTGCCGATGGGGTGCTTGGGGAATACGTGCAGGCAGATGTAAAAATCCTCGAGGGTGGCAAGCCTGTTGATCTTGGGAAGCTCGATTGGAAACCCATCCGCCACGGCAGGCAACTGTGGGACATCGGCGTCGCCAATCGCACCGCCACCGAATTCAAAAATGGGGATCGCTATTTTGAAATGGATACGCAGCTTCAGTATCCCAAGCTGTTTCCGAATGACGTGGATTTTGTGATTGGGAAGAGTGACGCCGCCCAGGATTGGTACTTTGAGCAGATTCCACACAATGTGGATCCGAATGCGAAGATCGCTCCGTTTATGGGCATTCGGGGAAATCCCGGGAATGCAACGCCTTACCGGATTCATTTCAATCTTCCCGCGGCTCCGACGGGCATGGCGACGCTTCGCCTTGCGATTTGTGCCGCCAATACGCGCAGTGTCGAAGTATCGGTGAACGATAAATCTGCGGGCGTGGTCGATCAGTTTCCTAGTGGTGATGCCACGGTGGTTCGTCATGGCATTCAGGGGATCTGGTATGAGCGCGATCTTGCCTTTGATGCTGCGATAATGAAGCAGGGCGATAATGTTCTGACACTCACCATGCCGGCGGGGTCGGTGAATAATGGCATCATTTATGATTACGTTCGTCTTGAACTGGATGATTCGAAATCTTTCGCTCCGATCAAATAGAGGAAGACTCGTGAACTGGAAACTATTTTTGTTATTGCTGGCCGTTTGTTCTGTCGCTGCCGCGCAAACCACGAAACCTTCCACGACACAGGCGGCTTGGAAACTGAATCCTGCATT
>DATAPK010000223.1:0-12020 GCA_036265245.1 Tepidisphaeraceae bacterium
AATCATGCTCGTAAACGGATCAAGCTCCGCAAACGCGCCATCAGCAAACTCGCTGATCAACACTTCATCTTCGATCTGCACCGTCGAGTGATTGTCGCCGTTGAGTTGCTCCAGCGTCTCGCCAAGCAGCTTCGAATCATCGTCCGCGCCCGCCTTGTTGCAGCGGTCGAGCATCCCATCGATGTCTTTGAGGAATTCCGTGCGCTTCGCGCTATCCGCAAGGCCGGGGAAATTCTTTTCCAAGCCGCGCGTCGTCACGATCGCCTGCACCCCTTTAAGCCCGCCGACCATCAACGTCTTGTAGTCGATCGCTCGCCAGTAATTCGATTCCGCTTCCGCCAGCGAAGTGCGGAGCATCGACATCTGAATCCCTTTGACAGTTTCTCGCCAATCAATCTTGAACGCGTCGCTATCTCCCGGATCAGCCGCCGCCACCGGCTTGGTCGCCGGCTGCGTTGTCGGGTTCAACAGCGCATCGGCTTCGGCGCGATCTTTCGATTCCGCTTCCTGCACCGCCTTCAGCGCATCCGGCGTATACGTCGCCAGCAACCGAATCCGACGCATCACCAGCTTCAGACGATCCTTCCATTCCGGATTCGCCGGCTCGATCTGGCTCAGATCCGAATACAGCCGCGCCGTCCGCAGCCACTCTTCGTGCGTCTCCCCATCTGCCGCCATCTGCACAGTGTGCTTCAGCAACTCCTCAACCCACGGCTCCTTGCGAAACGCATCCTTGTCATCCGCCAGCGAGTACGCCCGGGCCGCCGAGTCGATCGCGTAAGTATCCTTGTGATTCTCCATCAACTTCTGCACATCCGCGACCGCCTTGTCATATTGCTTGCGACGTTCAGATTGAAATGTCTGCCGCTGCGTCTCGAAGTCATGCACCCATGCCGACATCTGCGTGAGATTCGGATCGCTCGACATGCTGGCAGCCTTGGCGATCAGATCATTCGTGCGGTCAAAATCCCCGCCCCGAAGCGCCTTAAACGCTTCGCTCTTGAGTTGATCGACCGAGACAAGCTGCTGGTTATCGGGCTTAACGGGCGTGTCGGCGTGAACCAAACCAACGAACAGGATCAGGGCCGAAAGCGACGTGCCCAACAGATGTTTTCGTTTCATGGATAAGGCCTTTACGTCTGACAACCGGGTCTAAAGGGTGCGCGAAAGACTGTCCAACAGTATCGGCGCATTTCAGGCCGGTCAACGCATTTATGTTTCCCGTGTGAAATCAACTATTTAAGACGTCCCTGAACCGCTGGAGTTCACCACCAATGCAGGTAATATTCGTGGGAGGCGCAATAGTTGCAGGTTGATCGGTAACTCCCAGTGCCACCGAAGTGTCACCCCCGATCGATCCCCCAATTTCCAGCATCCACCGGCTGTGGCACTTCAGTGCCACTGTCTTTTCTCAGTACATCGAAACATCGAAGAATAATGCAATCCATCCTCTCCCAACTCGACACCGCCTTCAGAACCGCCATCCGTAACGCGTTTAACGTCGATGCCGACCCCGCCATCGCCCCCAGCGCAACCGACAAATTCGGCGACTACCAATCCAACGCCGCCATGGGTCTAGCCAAAACCCTCCCGGAGAAGTCGAACCCCCGCCAAGTCGCCGAAAAAATCAAAGCGAGCCTCCAACTCGGCGAAATGATCTCCGAAGAACCCACCATCGCCGGCCCCGGCTTCATCAACATCAAATTGAACCCGCTCTGGCTGACGAGCCTGCTTCAGCAGGCGGGCTCCGACCCGCACTTAGGCGTCGAAAAGACAACCAACCCCCAAACCGTCGTCATCGACTACTCCGGCCCCAACATCGCCAAACAAATGCACGTCGGCCACCTCCGCAGCACCATCATCGGCGACGCCATCAGCCGCGTCATCGAGTTTCAAGGTGACAACGTAATCCGCCAAAATCACATCGGCGACTGGGGAACGCAGTTTGGGATGCTCACTGCTTACTATGGATTAGCTGGTACGACATCACCTGTATTTAAGCAAGAAGGGGATGCAACGATGATTGTTGGCTCGGTTATTCCGGACCTCGAAGCATTCTATCGAGAAGCAAAAAAACTGTTTGATACTGTCCCGGAATTTCAAGAACAGGCAAGAAAAAATGTCGTGTTGCTGCAAGCTGGAAATCCAATTCTTCGCGACGATTGGACCAATATTGTCAACGCATCACGTCACCACTTTGACGAGCTTTACGGTCGGCTCAACGTAAAGCTCGAACGCAAAGACGAGCGCGGCGAATCCGCCTACAACTCCGAACTCCCCAAAGTCGTCGAAGAACTAAAATCCAAATCCATCGCCGTCGAATCCGAAGGCGCCATCGTCGTCTTCGCCGACGGCCCCGACAAAGCCCCCCTCATCATCAAAAAATCCGACGGCGGCTATCTCTACGGCACCACCGACCTCGCCGCCATCCGCTATCGCATCAACGAACTCCACGCCAATCGAATCATCTACACCCACGACTCCCGCCAGGCCCAGCATTTCCGCCAGGTCTTCGACACCGCCCGCAAAGCAAGCTGGACCCGCGGCGACGAAGTAAAACTCGACTACGCCCCCTTCGGCACAATGCTCGGCGAAGACGGCAAGCCCTTCAAATCCCGAAGCGGCGACACCATCAAGCTCAAGGAGCTTCTCGACGAAGCCGAAGAGCGCGCCCTGAAAGTCGTCACCGACAAAAACCCCGAGTTGCTCGAAGCCCAGCGAAAAGACATCGCCCGCGCCATCGGCATCGGCGCCGTCAAATACGCCGATCTCTCCAAAGATCGCATCAGCGATTACGTTTTCAGTTGGGACAAGATGCTCGCCATGGACGGCAACACCGCCCCCTACCTGCAATACGTTTACGCCCGAATCCGCTCCATCTTCCGCAAAGCCGGCGACGTGAATCTCTCCGACACCACAATCAAGCTCGACACCCCCTACGAAGTCTCCCTCGCCAAACATCTCCTGCGATTGGGAGAAGTCATCGAATCCGTCGCCCGCGAACTCAAACCGCACCTGCTTTGCACCTATCTCTACGACCTCGCAACCCGATTCAGCTCCTTCTACGAAAATTGCCCGGTCCTCAAGAGCGAAGAACCCCTGCGATCCAGCCGCTTGGCGCTATCCGATCTCACCGCACGAACAATGGGATTGGGATTGGATTTACTGGGTATCGAGCATCCCGAGCAGATGTAATTTTGCCCGAAATCCGGTTTCTCAGCTTAAATCCGATAATCCAAAGTGAGTTTGCCAGTGTGCGGACCGACTCTCCCTCCGCGTAAGTCGACTCAGCCATCGCCTCAACCCCGTTTAAGTTTGCGCGAATGGCTTTTCATCTCCGGCCACGGGCCTATCAGCTCGCGTGAGTCGCTTTTCCCGATGCGATCATTGGATGAGACATATTCCCCTTTGAATCGCACGCGCGCCCCTTCGATGGGCACACAACATCTTTGTTAGCGATTGCATCAACCACAGAACCGCGCGAGCGAAAAATTTCTAAACCCTGCGGACCACTCTCAGCGGATCCGCCTTCCCCGCCTGCTGAAACGCCGCCTCTCTCGCCCGGCACCCTCTGCACGCCCAGCACGCCTCGCCGGTTTCCTCCGCGCAGCTCCACGTCTTCTCAAACGGTGCACCGACCTGAAACCCCACATCCACCACCTGCCACGGATCGAGTTCCAGTAGCGGCGCGACAAATTCCAACTCGGGAAGGCCGCACGGAATTTGCAGAATCTCGTTCCAAATCTGCACGTATTCCGTCGCCTGCGAGAGATCATCCCCCTGCGCGCCGACGCGCAAGCCGAAATAAATCGCCGAGGCATGATAGTGCGACGCGTACCGCGCCGCCGCCGCCAGCAGCGGAAGCAGTTCCTGCATCTGAGGCCCAAGCACCGCCGGCACACGCGGATCGGAAATCATCGTCGCTCCGCTCCGCTCCTGCTGCACCGGCGACAGAAAAGGCATCGACAACGTGTGCTCGCGATAAGGTTTGAAATGCGAAACTTGAAGATCGTAAGCCGCGCGCACGCGAGAGCCGAGTTGCTGCATGACTTCCGCGTGCAGCATGACCGACCTGAACTTCTGCGCCGCCAGCGCGCTGCACACCGCCGAATTGATGCTGCCGTTATTCAGTACGATCGCCAGATCCTTGGCCATATCAGTGCTCCGTGCTCAGCGCCCGCTCAAGATCGTGCATCATCGTCTCAATGTCATTCTCAATCCAGTCCGCCGCGCGCCCCGACTGAACGCTCAACCACACGCGCCGCTCCTGCGGCCACATCGTCACCTCAATTGTCCCCGATTGCTTCGCCTTCTTGAAATGCCAGTGCACGCAACCCCGATGCGCCCGCAAACTCCCCTTCAGCGAAATCGTCAACTCGTGTGATTCCGCAATCGATTCTATCGCCCTGCCGATCTCCTCGGCATCCCACGCCCGGCCGATATGAATCTCCCATTGCCTCATTCCATCGTCAGCAAAACCTTCAACACGCCGGGTCTCCCCGCCAGACTCATCGCCTCCACCCCTTGATCCAGCTTCATCCGCCGATGAATCAAACTCGTCACATCCACGGTCTTTTCCGACAGCGCCCGAATCGCCTCTCGGAACGGCCCGCACCGGCTCCCAATCACATTAATCTCATCAATCACCAGCGGCGCCAGATTCATCGCCTTCCCCGCCGCCACCGTGCTTTTCAGCACGATCGTCCCCCGCGGCCTCGTCATCTGCATCGCCATCTCAAACCCCGCCGCGCTCCCCGTGCAATCGATCACCACATCCTGATCGTGCCGCGGCTGAATCTCCTCCACCGGCCGCGAGCGAATCGACCACTTCTCGCACAGCGCCATCTTTTCCGCATGCTTCCCGATCACGCGCACCGGACACCCCGCATTCCGCAACACCTGCGCAACCAGCAACCCCAATCGCCCGTCCCCCAGCACCGTCACCCACTTGCGGCCATCGAGCTTGATCTGCTTCAACACCTGAAACGCCGCCGCCAGCGGCTCAATAAAAACCGCCTGATCGTTGTCGATATTCTTCGGCAACACATGCAGATTCTGCGACGGCAATCGCACCAAATCCGCGAACGCCCCATCATGATTCAGGATCCCCAGCACCGTTCTCGCCCGGCAATGGCTGCTCAACCCCGACAGGCACAAATCACACCGCCCGCAAACAACATTGATCTCCCCACAAACCCGCTGCCCCACCAGATCGCGATCCGGAGATGAAACCACCTCCCCCACAAACTCATGCCCCAGCACGCCGCGAAACCCCATATACCCTTTAACGATTTCCAGATCGGTAGCGCAAATCCCCGCCTGATGAACTTTAATCAGTGTATCCCCATCCACCGGCGTGGGATCAGGACGACGTGTATCAAGTGAAAGGGATTGGTCAAAGACCAGCGCACGCATGGTTTAAGAAAGCATCAAATTTCAAGCACCAAATTCCAAACAAATCTCAAATTCAAAAACCCAAATTCAAAACGAGAGTAAGAAGCATCATGTTTGAGATTTTCATGATTTGAATTTTGAATTTGTTTGAGATTTGGAATTTGTGATTTGGAGCTTTTATCACCCGAACGGCTTCTCCGGCCCCGTCAGATACGCCAGCCATGCCGCTTCATCATATTGCATATCGCGTTGGGTCAGCTTCGTCAGCGTCTGGTGCGCCTGCCACGCCACACCAAAATCCCGCCCGCCCAGCGTGGTCGTCAGCGCCCGCGCCGCTTCCAGCGTTCGATAATGCTGCAGCGCATCCGCCGCCGCGATCCGAACATCGTGATTCTCATCCGTATCCTGAACGATCTTCACCAGCGCCGGCACCGCCGAGTCATCCGGCATATGCACCAGCGCCTTGGCTGCTTCCAGTCTCACCTGATCATTCGGATCGCTAAGCGACTTCACAAAAACCGCCGTCGCGTCGCGATCGCGCGATCGATTCAGCGCCCGAATCGCCGTCGCCCGCACCAGCCAGTCATCGTCCGTCCCCGCGATCTGCACATATCGCGTGGTATACGGTGCGCGCTTCCCAAAATCCTGCTTCACCAGTTCATTCAGCCCCTGCCGCCGCTCATCTGGATACGATTGATCTTCCATCCGCACCGCCGCCTTGCGCGGCGTCTTGCCACTGGCGTTCCCAAACATACGCCCCGTGAAATCCGAAAGCTGCTTCGACGTATCAGAAAACCCCGACGTGACAGTTTCACATCCTGTCAGCATCAGGAGCGCGATAATCATCGGGAAAGAGATCGACCGGGACATGCGATTCCTCATCTTCAATAAAAAGAGACGACAATTATAAAGCAGCGACCATTGGTCGCTGTCTTCAAACTGCTTCTCGCACCGATGGCTCGATCGTGGCCGCGTGCAATTCATCCGGATGCACCCAGCGCGGCGAATCAATCTTGATCCCCAAAAACCGCGACGCCAGCTTCGCAAATCTCGGCGAATTGTCGGTCACAAACGTCTTGAGCCACGACGATGCAGACTTCCGCGTCGTCTGCTCCGGGTCTTCCCCGCGCAGCAATTCCGCCGCCTGCAATCGTCGCGCGACATCTTCGGCGCACTGCTCAGCCGAGTCAATAACCCGAACGTCCATTCCCACAATCTGCTGAATCAATGGCTTGAGCAGCGGATAATGCGTGCAACCCAGCACCAGCACATCCATCCGCCGATCGATCATCGGCTTCAGATATTGCTCCAGCGAAAGCTGCACCAGCGGATCATCCATCGCCCGCCCTTCTTCGATGATCGGCACCAGCAGCGGCGCCGGCCGCAACAGCAGCCTCGCCCTTGGCCGCCGCGTAATAATCGCCCGGTCGTATGCTTTCGACCCGATCGTCGCCTCAGTCGCCATCACCCCAATCACCGGCGTTTCCTTCGGTCCCGCCGCTTCCACCGCCGCCTTCGCCCCCGGATCAACCACCCCGCTGATCGATAAATCCCCAAAATGCCTCTTGAGCGCCGGCAACGCCAGTGCCGTCGCCGTATTGCACGCAATCAGCACATGCTTGGGGTTAGATCCCCTCAAATAACTGATGATCTGCTTGACGAAAGTCGTGACAGTTTCAGCACTTTTGGATCCGTAAGGCAGGCGGGCCGTATCCCCAAAATAGACGATTTGCTCGTGCGGCATCAGCGCATGAACCGCCTTCACGACGGTCAAACCGCCTAAACCAGAGTCAATTACGAGGATTGGTGCGCCCGAATTCACTGGCATCCATGCCTTGACCATCGCAGATTCCCTTTCGCCGCCCGGCGTTGCGTGGCCGGGCGGATCATAACACGGGCAACCGATCCAAACCAACAGCCAGACCGTCCCTTATCACATTTATCGGACCGTTCACCGTTGTCCCTTGACCCCGACAAGGCTAAGATCATGCACACCAACCGGAGTACCCCTATGAGCACACTCGATGGCAAAAAAGTCCTTCTGGTCGATGACGACAACGACATCCTCACCAGCATGCAGGCCGCCTTTGAACCCACCGGCGCAACCGTCGACCTCGCCAAGGACGGAAACAAAGCCGTCGAACTCGCCGAAAAAAATGATCCTGATCTCGTCATCCTCGACATGATGCTCCCCGGCCGAAGCGGATTCCTCGTCCTCGAAAAAATCAAAGCCAAAAAACCCCGCGGCGCCAAACCCTTCGTCATCATGATCACCGGCAACCAGGGCGGCCGCCACAAAATGTACGCCGAAAGCCTCGGTGTCAGCGAATACCTCCACAAACCCGTCAAACTAGACAAACTCATCGCCAGCGCCGAAAGACTGCTGACCGAAGCAGCACCCGCATAACCAAGACCCCTTTCCAAAACTCGGCCTGAGGACAGGCCGGCTCAATCACGACAGTGAGACGGCCTGTCCTCAGGCCGTTCTTTTTTACCCGACGACATCCCATCATCCATCCGAGTAAGATGCCTCCGTGCGCGTTCTGATCTTTGCAAACCCCATCGCCGGCAGTGGTCGCGGAAAAACCATCGCCACCGCCCTCCAAAAGCGTTTAACGAATCACGGCATCAACGTCCAGCTCTTCCTCGACCGAACCACCCAAATCGAATCCCTCGACACCAACGACCCCGTCCGCGCCGCCATCGCCATCGGCGGCGACGGCACGCTTCGTGCCGTCGCCGAGTTTCTTCTGCAACAATTCTCCCCCGAAAAAGTCCCTCCCCTCATCGTCGTCCCCCTCGGCACCGCCAACCTGATGCGTGCCCACCTCGGCCTCGATTGGAAACCCGGCGACATCGAACGCGCCATTGAACAACCCCGCATCCTTCATCTCGACGTCGCCCGCGCCAACGGCCAACTCTTCCTCCTGATGGCCGGCATCGGAATCGACGCCGCCATCGTTCACGCCCTCGATCGAATCCGCTCCGGCCCGATCACCAAGCTCAGCTATGTCCTTCCCTCGATGCTCGCGCTCAAAGATTACACGTTTCCGACCATGTCGGTTGAGTTGGACGGAAAGCGAATCTTCGCAACCGCCCCCGCGCTCGCGTTCGTCGGAAACGTCAAGGAATACGGCACTGGCTTCCCGATCCTCCCCAACGCTCGATCCGATGATGGCCTGCTCGACGTCTGCGTCCTCCCCTGCAAAAATCCCCAGAAGCTCATCGAACTTGCCCTCCGCACCGCCGCCAACGAACACCTCCAAATGCCCGGCGTCATCCTCGCCCGCGGAAAACGCGTTCGCATCCACGCCGACACCGCCGTCCCCGTCCAACTAGACGGCGACGCCGCCGGCCACACCCCGCTCGACATCGAATTGCTTCCCTATCGCCTGCCGTTTATCGTTCCATGAAATGTCGCTGGTCGCTTGTCCCTGGTCACTCGCCACGGAAAGTCATTGACAAGTGACCAGTAACAAGTGACCAGTGACAAATAACAATCTCTTCATCATCGCCGGCCCCTGCGTCATCGAATCCCGCGACCTCTGCCTCACCATCGGCTCTCGCGTCAAATCCATCTGCGACAAACTCGGCCTCGATTACATCTTCAAAGCCAGCTTCGACAAAGCCAATCGCTCCAGCAACTCCACCTTCCGCGGCCCCGGTCTGCACGAAGGCCTGAAAATCCTCGACAGCGTCAAACGCGAACTCGGCGTGCCCGTGCTGACCGACATCCACGAATCCGAACAAGCCGCCATCGCCGGCCAGGTCGTCGACGTCCTCCAAATCCCCGCCTTCCTCGCCCGACAAACCGATCTCCTCATCGCCGCCGCCAAAACCGGCAAACGAATCAACGTAAAAAAAGGCCAATTCATGTCCCCGCAGGAGATGGCCAACGCCGTCGAAAAAATCCGCAGCGCGGGCGGCAAAGATGTGATCCTCACCGAGCGCGGCACCTTCTTCGGCTACAACCGCCTCGTCAACGATTTCACCAGCCTGCCCATCATGAAATCCTTCGGCGTGCCCGTCGTCTTCGACATCACCCACAGTACCCAGCAACCCGCCGGCCTGGGCAACCAATCCGGCGGCAACCCGCAATTCAGCCCCCTCCTCGCCCGCGCCGCCGTCGCCACCGGCTGTGTCGACGGCCTGTTCCTCGAATGCCACCCCGACCCCAAAAACTCCAAAAGCGATGCCGCTACGATTATGGATTTGAATGATGTGGAAGGATTGCTTTCCCAATGTTGCCAGATTGCGTCGATCCGATTTACCCACGCTCATTGACTGGAGGCCATGATGGATTCGCTCAAACAAATACTCCAATCATCCGGGATCGCATGCGCCGATTGGGACGTTCTCACATCCACCGATAGAGGCGATATTCTTTTTTTCACAAGCGCGGGCGGTAAGAGCGCGATAGACCTCTGGCAGCAGTTGATGGACTTGGCGGGAAGAACCAAACACTGGCCTGTACTGCTTGGAGAAGAAGAGGATATCGCAAATCATCGTGAACTCTCTGAAATGAATAACGGCTTGATCCAAGAAACGTTGGATTTTGCCAATAAAATCGAAGTGCCGTCATGGTTTGCTCTAAAAGAGGCGGAGCGGCTGGAGGATTTTAAGAAGTATAATCCCGGTGAAGATCCCGCGAACTTTCTTACTCCCGTCGGTGACTGGCCGGATTCCATAATGCCAAGCAACAATTTCTTTACACCATTCGATACTCTCTCACGAAAACCACTGGCACGGATCGTCATGGGATTGATTCCCACAACCATCTGCTGGGAGTCTCCTGCTTTTCTGCGCTTAGGCGGATGGAATGAGTGTCCCGATGCAGCTCTGCATTGTGCCGTACAGAAATACTGGCAGCAGCAATACGATGCGGTCATCGTTGCGGCGACCCACGACGTTGTGGAAATGAAAGTACGACGCCCGCCGATGACGCGAGAGGCTGCGATGAAATTGGCAAAGGAACAATTCATTTATTGTCAGGACATTGTGGAACAAGGTACACAGACGCTGTCGCGCCTTGCTGCCGGACTTTTGAACGGCTCGGCCTGGTTCTTTTGGTGGGATTAATATGTCTTAGCCCGAAGAACACTTCGAGAGTTGAACGGATGGACGTTGACGACCAAAACGAAAATGAACTCGACGATCGCGAGTTGCCGGATGAATCCGATATGGACAGCTTCGACGAGCCGGGGCTGGATGCGTGCCCGCATTGCCGGAAGTTGATCCACGAAGACCTCGAGCAATGCCCGCATTGCGGGGAATATATTTCGCCAATGGACGCGCCGCGGCGATTGCCGGTTTGGATGATCGTTGGGCTCGTGCTCATCGGCGCGACGATGATTTTGTGGATGTTTATTGTGGGATGATCCGCGATGAAACGAGCCAAGCTCACCCATCTCGATTCCAAAGGCCGAGCCAAGATGGTCGATGTCGGCCAAAAGCCCATCACCTCACGCGAAGCCCAGGCAGAAGGCTTCATCATGCTCCTGCGTTCGACGATCGAGGCGATTGCGAACGATGCAGTGCCGAAAGGAGAAGTTTTTGGCACGGCGAGGCTGGCGGGGATCATGGCGGCGAAGCGTTGCGGCGAGTTGATCCCGCTTTGCCATCCGCTGCCGATTGAAAGCGTTGAAGTCACGTTCGATATCCCCGAATTGGAACCCCGCGATGATGGGCCGGTTCGGATTCATATTCGCGCGACGGCGAAAATCACCGCCAAAACCGGCGTCGAAATGGAAGCCCTCACGGCGGTTTCCGTCGCGGCCCTCACCATCTACGACATGTGCAAGGCGATTGATAAATTCATGGTCATGATGGAATCAAGCTGATCAAAAAAACGGGCGGGACGAAGGGGATGATCGTCGCGTGAAACATGAAGACATGAAACATGAGAATCCAATTCTTCATGTTTCAATTTGTCCTCTCACCACAACACCCCCACTACACACGCCCCCATGCAAGACGCGATCGCGCCGCCCACCATGGCGAGCAATCCCAATCGCGAAAGATCCGCCCGGCGGCTCGGGGCCATTGTGCTGATCCCGCCAATTTGAATTCCAACCGACGCGAAATTGGCGAAGCCGCATAGTGCATACGTCGAGAGCAACGCAGCCCGTGGCGAAAGATAGTTCGCGTTGGCGTGGAGTTGGTTGGACATTTCGAAGTAGGCGAGGAATTCGTTCAAGACGGTTTTGATGCCGAGCAGCGAGCCGGCGTGGTTGGCGCTGGCCCAGTCTACGCCGCAGAGCCACATGATGGGGGCCATCAGGTAGCCGAGGGCTTGTTCGAGCTTGATGCCGGAGTAGGTGGCGTGGCCGTCGATCATCGCGACAGTGCCGAGGTGCATCCAGCTCGTGAGACCGCCAAAAACTGCGTTGAGCAAAGCGACGAGCGCGGTGAAGGCGATGAGCATGGCGGCGACGTTGATGCAGAGGGCCATCCCTTCGGTGGTGCCGCGGGTGGCGGCGTCGATGAGGTTGGCGTCGAGGCGCTCGACGGTGAAATCCACGCCACCCGCCGTCACGGGCGTGGTCGTTTCCGGCATCATCAGCTTCGAAACGACCAGCGTCGCCGGCGCCGAGATGAAACACGCCAGCGCCAGATGCCCGCCGGCT
>DATAPK010000224.1:0-2798 GCA_036265245.1 Tepidisphaeraceae bacterium
GTCATGGTTGAAAACTGTCTTATCGGCGGCGTTCTTCCATCCGTCATGGTCGAAAACGTTTCCCTGAATTGTCAGAAAGCTTGTCGAGCCCGAGGCATAAAACCCTTGTGAGTGGGCGCCGGCGTGATTGTACGAGTCAAGAACCTCACATCGGCGAAGGGTAAAATGGCTTACCGGCGTCGTCGGATTCCCAACCACCACATCATCTTTGTATCCCTGAAACAGACAGTTCTCGACGAGATAATCCGTCGCTGTCAGCTGCGCACGCAGGCCCGTGACGCCGATCGAATTGGCGCCGTTATATGAAAGGCTCGGCGTTGCCGTGTTGTCCGGCATGAACTGGATGCTTTCCACCACGATATGGCTCGCCGTCCCCTGAAACGAAATGCCGTCGCTCGTCGAACTATGAATGATCGGCCGCGCTGCAAGCCCGGATATAGAGTCCTGTCCCGTTGTGGAAGGATCCAGAACCGATCCGTTCCCCAGCAGCCAATATGCTCCGATCACCATCGGATTGGATGAGCCGTTCACCGGCCCAGGGCCGCTTTTGCTCCAGAAGCCAAGTGATTCATTCCATTGATCTCCCGCACGAAGCAAAAGCCAATCTGCCTGCCCGCCCGTGATCATCGATTCCGCGTGCGAAATCGTCTTCACCGGATGTTGTGCATCCAGCCCCGAATTGCTGTCGCTCCCAAGTGCAGTGTTATCGACGTAAATATTCCGCCCCGCGACACCGTTATCCCGTTTTACGATAGTCCAGCCGCTGATCGGGTTTTGAGCTACGCTAAGCAACTGCCGCGGCTCCAACTCTTCAATGGCGTGACGCAAGGCTTTACTGGCAAGACGAGATAGACGAGTTCCGTTGATGCGTGACATAAGGTGCATGATTTCTCCGGCGGAAGAAACAGCCCGCGCAACATAAGACGGCAGAGCTGAGTGCTTATTTCCGTTTCTGGATGCGGAAGCAGGCCTGCTTCCGTGACTAACCCGCAGACAATTTACGCGAAATCCTTCGCCCAGCGAAACAAAAACATTCCATTCCCCCGATTTTTCTCCGCAAAAGCCTGATTACGGCCCATAATACACCTTGTCCTGTGAGGCTCATCGCAGTTCGCCTGCAAATCCGGAGATATTTACCCCGACTCTGCCCGGCAAATGTTTACGTGCAGTTCCGATAATCTGTTCGCGATACGCCATCGTGACCGCCTGCGGCTCAATTTTCGCCATCGCCCCCGGCAGCCCCGTCCGCCAAGTCCTCGCCCCATTCGCAGAACCATCACCATCAATAAAGTGATCGATCACCACGCCATCGCAAATTTTAGATAATTGCTGAAAGAATAAATCCGGCTCGTCGAGCGGCAGCAGCGGGGCGACCGTCACGATCACCCGAATCCCCGCCTCGTGCAACTTCGCCGCCGCCTCCATGCGCTTCGCAACCGGGCTTGCCGATCGCGGCAATCCCGGCAGCTCATCCCGATCCGATTCGATACTCAAATGCACGCGCAAATTCGTCGCCGCCCTCAATCTCGGATAAAGATCCAGATAATCCGCCACGTGATGCGAATGCGTCTGAATCATCAGAAAATCCGGCGGAAAATCGACCATTTTCTCCAGCACCTGCCGCGTAATCTGATGCGTTTTCTCCATCGGCTGAAACGGCTCGGTCGAGCTGGAAAGAAAAACACCAAACGCCCCGCGCGCTCTTCTCGCCCAATTCTTCTCTCGCTCGTATTGAGTGTGATACACCTCCGCCGCGTTTAGCCTTGCCTCGACGAATGTTCCCCATCGCTTCCCCTTGGTGACATAAATATTGTGCTGAACATAGCACCCCACCCCGCACAAACTCCCGCCCAGCGCGCACCCCCGATATGGCTGAAGTGAGTGCGAGCAAACCGTCTTAAGAAACCCACTGGTCCGCGTGAGAATCTGCTGAACCTGAATAACCGACAACTCCACCCTTGGAAGATACACCAATTCCTGTTTCATCGCCCGTAAAATGTTAGTATTTTGTCAGGTAATTTGATTGTCTTTAAGCCTGATAAAGGCTATTTGATTGTTTGAATGGAAACCCTTGGCACCAAACTTCGCCGTCACAGACTCCGCCTCGGGCTCACCCTCGACGAACTGGCCGGCAAAACGGCGATTTCCAAGCCCTATCTTTCCCTCATCGAAACCGGCCGAGTGTCCAACCCCCCCAGCGATGAAAAACTTCGCCGTCTCGAACAAACCCTCGGCTTCACCGCAGGCGAATTAGTCACCCAGGCCCACCTCCACCGCACACCCCGCGATGTCCGCGTGGTTTTGCAGTCATTGCTGAAGAAGCGAACCGAGGATGCGGGAGTGAGAGCAGAACTGAAAGTAGATACTCAGTCCTCAGTCCTCAGCACTCAGTCCTTGAATTTAGACGACGCCTATCTCTCCGGCATGCTCCACCAGTTCGTCGATCAGCATTCCGCCAACATCGAGCATGTCGCCACCAATTCCGTTCCGATCATCAACAAGGTTTCCGCCGGCTACCCCAAAGATTTCACCGATATGTCCTACCCCAAAGGCGTCGCCGACGATTATGTCGGCTGCCCCGATGTCCGCGACACCGACGCCTTCGCCGCCCGCGTTCACGGCGACAGCATGACCCCAAAATATCAGCAAGGCGACATCGTCATCTTCTCCCCCTCCGCCTCCTGCAAAGACGGCGACGACTGCTTCGTCCGTTTCGACGACGGTCAAACCACCTTCAAACGCGTCTTCTTCGAATCAACCGAAGAGGGCGTCTCCACCATCCGCCTCCAACCCCGCAA
>DATAPK010000225.1:0-15172 GCA_036265245.1 Tepidisphaeraceae bacterium
AACTATCGCCACGGCAACCCGATGCTCGAACTGGATCGCTTGGTTATCGTTCAATGAAAACCCGCACACGGCGTCAATGACCAAACCAGAATGACCAATCAATGACCAAGTCCCAATGAATCAATTGGGACTTGGTCATTGAGGCTCCAGCAGTAAGAGCGGAGACATTCTTCGCAATTCTATGATCCAAACGGCGAGCAAGCTCGCCGGCTACACGAATTGTTTCCGTGTTCTAGTGACCATGCGCGGGCTCGCCGAGCATCTTTTTTAGCTCGGCGAATTTTTCTTCCATGGCGCGGGGGGAGTTGGTTTCGAGATTTAGGCGCAGGAGGGGTTCGGTGTTGCTCTTGCGGACGTTGAACCACCAGTCGCCGAAATCGACGGTGATTCCGTCGAGATAATCGATCTGGGCGGTTTTGTAGTGGTCGGCCAGCTCGCGAATTTTGGCGTCTTTGTCTTCGACCTGGAAATTGATCTCGCCGGATTGGGTGTATTTGTAGAGCGGCTTCATCAGCTCGCTCAGGGACTTGGGCTGCTTGGATAGAACCGACAACAGGCAGGCGAATGCGATGGCGGCGCTGTCGGCGTAGTAGTTGTCGCGGAAATAGATGTGGCCTGAGAGTTCGCCGCCGAAGACGGCGTGGGTTTCGGCCATGGTTTTTTTGATAAAGGCATGGCCGACGCGATCTCGCCGGGGTTCGCCGCCTGATGCCTTCACCATATCCGGGACGATGTGGCTGGAGCGCAAATCGTAGACAATGGCAGCGCCTTTGTTTTCGGGCTTCTTCAGGAAATCCTCGGCGAGCAGCGCGGTGATCAGGTCGCTGCCGAGCATCTTCTCTTTTTCATCGAGGAAGATGCAGCGATCGGCGTCGCCGTCGAAACAGGCGCCGAGATCGGGCTTCACCTCGGCCATTTTTTGCTTGAGCATATCGAGGTTGGATTCGACGAGCGGGTTGGGCTCGTGCGTGAAGCTGCCGGTGATCTCGAAGAGGATGGGGATGATCTCGAGGTTGGGAATGCCGCCGAAGACGGCGGGGATCATCTTGCCGGCCATGCCGTTGCTGGCGTCGATGGCGACGCGCAGGGGGCGCTTGAGATCGAGGAATTTGAGCACGTGCTGCTTGTAGGGCGCCCAGAGATCCATCTCCTCGACTTTGCCTTTGAGGCCGGTTTGGCCGATGCGTAAGCCGCCGGCGATGCGTTTGATGTCGTCGAGGCCGGAGGCTGAGCCGATTGGTTTGGCCTTGGGGCCGGAAATTTTGAAACCGTTGTATTGCACGGGATTGTGGGATGCGGTGGTTTGAATGCCACCGACGGCGTCGAGGTGGTTGATCGCGAAATAGATGAAGCTGGTGTCGATCACGCCGACGTCGATCACATCCATGCCGACGGAGCAGATGCCGTCTATGAGGGCTTTGGCGAGGGAGGGGGAGCTGGGGCGCATGTCGCGGCCCACGACCATCGTGTTTTCGCGCTTTACCTTTTTGTCATCAGGAACGTTTTGCCGAGAGCGCTTCAGATATTGAGCGCTGGCGTGGCCGACTTTCCAGGCGGCCTCTTCGTTCAGGGGGGTGGGGTAGGTGGCGCGGACGTCGTAGGCTTTGAAAATTTTATCGAACATAAGGTCCGTGAGTTTAACGATGCGGTTGGATGGATGCCAGATGGGAAAAAGAGAATGGAACCACATATAAACACTGATAATTCGATTTCTTATCTGTGTTCATCTGTGTTTATCTGTGGTGAATTTGATTTTGGGTCTTTATTTCGCTTCAACTCTTGGGAACAGCGGAACCGCTTCTCCAAGCGTGTGTCCGGCGGTGAGTTGAATTTCAAAAAGCTGTTCGATTGATTTCCCTTCCACGTCGATTCCAAGCTGTTTTAAGCCATCGCGTGCTTTGGTCGTGAGCACGGGGAGCAATGATACCAGCACGTTTTTCGTTGCGGCGGCGGCGAGGTTTAAGACGGTGTCGAGCCTTGCGGATTGATTTGGGTCTTTCGCGAGCGAGAACGGTCGCGTGGCGTCGATATAGCCGTTGGCCGTGCGCGCGAGCTCGATGGGCAGCATCACCACCTGCTGGAGATCGAGCTTTTCGTACGCTTGCTTGATCTGGGAGGGCAATGCGGTTGTCGCGGCGACCAGATTGCGGTCGATGTCTTCGGTTGGATTTCCCGCGGGCACGGCGCCGCGATATTTTTTGATCATGTTCAGGGTGCGATTGAGCAGATTGCCGACGACGTTGGCCAGTTCGTTGAAGGATTTGTCGAATTCTTCCTGGCTCCATTCCAGATCGCTGCCGAAGGGGGCAGCGCGCAAGAGGTAATAGCGCAGGGCATCGAGGCTGTGGGTTGTGATTAACTGGCGAATTTCACTGAGGGGGGTGATTCCGCCGGTGGATTTGCCGGCCTTGCGACCGCCGCTGACCCACCAGCCGTGGGCGGCAATGGTTTTGGGGAGAGGCAGGCCGAGGCTGAGGAGCATGGCGGGCCAGTAGACGGAGTGGAACCAGAGGATGTCTTTGCCGATGACGTGGACGTTGGCGGGCCAGTAGGTTTGGAAGAGTGAGGACCCCGGCCCTGAAGGGCCGGGCTTTGGGGTCGCGATGGCGCTAGCGGAAGGGGAAGACGTTTCGGAAGTACCGGCGTAACCCAGGGCGGTGATGTAGTTGGTTAGCGCGTCGATCCAGACGTAGACGACGTGTTGGGGATCGTTGGGCATTTCGATGCCCCACTTGAGGGTAGCGCGGCTGATGGAGAGATCATCGACGCCGGCGCGGAGCTTGCTTAGGACTTCGTTGCGACGACCAACCGGGACGATGAAATCGGGATGGGATTCGATGTGCTGGATGATGGCGGGGACATATTTGGCGAGGCGGAAGAAATAGGTTGGCTCGGAATATCGCGTGAGGGGTTTGCCGCTGATTTTGGATTTGAATTCGTTGTTCTTTGCTTCGGTCTCGGTGACGAATTCTTCCTGGCCTTCGTCATACCAGCCTTGATAGCTGCCGAGATAGATGTCGCCATTTTCGACATATTTGCGGACGATATTCTGGACGGCCGACTTGTGGCGCGGCTCGGTGGTGCGGAGGAAATCGTCGAAGCTGATGTGCAGTTCTTGCCAGACTTGTTTGAAAAGCGTGGCGTAGCGCTCGGCGAGCACGCCCGGCTCGATGCCTTGCTCGGCGGCGGCTTTGGTCATTTTGATGCCGTGCTCGTCGGTGCCGGTGAGGAAATAGGTTTGATCGCCGATGAAGCGGTGATACTGGGCCAGCACATCGCAGATGGTGGTGGTGTAAACGCTGCCGAGGTGGGGCTCGCCGTTGGGATAGTAGATCGGCGTGGTGATGTAAAAAGTCTCGCTCATGTTTGATCCAGATTGCGCGAAGCGCAGAAAAAAAGCCATCGTTCCGTTCAAATGACTTGCAACGCTAGCCGCAACGCCCGCGTCGCCGCCTCGACAGGCGACGCAGGCGTCGCGGCTACATCATCGACATCATTTGAACTAAACGATGGCTCATGTCGGAATTATCGACAGAAATGCGGGCAAGATCAAGCTACAATGCGCAGAGATGCAAGCAGTTGACCTTCAATCCATTCGCAGGCGGGCGGATTTGTATGACCAGACGGGCGATTGGCCGACAGAGGATCTGGATGCGCTGGCAGCGGCGGGCGCGATGCGATGGGTGATTCCGAAAGAATTTGGCGGGGATGAAATCTCGTCGCTGGAACTGCATTTGCGATATGAAGCCATCGCGGCGGCGTCGCTTTCTACGGCGCTGATTTTCACGCAGCGCGATTCGGCGGCGGCGATGATTGATGCGTCGGATAATGCGAATCTGCGGGAGACTCTTTTGCCAAGGCTGGCGAGAAATGAGTTGTTTGCGACCATCGGTATTGCGCAGTTGACGACGAGCCGGCAAGGTGGGCGGCCGGCGCTGGTTGCGCGGCGCAGTGAGGGTGGATGGATTTTGAATGGGTTGATTCCGTGGTCGACAGGAGCGGATCGATCTCGGTTCATCGTAGCGGGTGCGATGGTCGAGGATTCATCGTCGAACTCGATCAGGCAGATTCTTTTTATGCTTTCCACCAGCACAGCGGGTGTGATGATTGATCCGCCGATGTCGCTGGTGGCGTTGCAATCCAGTCATACGGGGTCGGTGCGATGCGAAGAGGTTTTCGTTGAAGATCGATTTGTATTGATCGAGTCGGCCCAGAGTGTGATGGGCCGCAAGAAGACGGTGCCACTGGGGCAGGCATTTCTAGCGATGGGTTTGTGCCGGGCGGGGGTTGATTTGATTGATGAGCATCAATCCGATCTGGCACGCGATTCATCACAAACATTTCAATCGCAGCTTGGCGATTTGCGCGAGCGGGTGTTGCGGTATTGCGATCCGAATCAGCAGCCCGATCCGGTTGAGGGGCCGCGATTGCGCGGGGAGTGCAATGATTTGGCTCTGCGCATTACGCACGCTGCCGTTGCGATCTATAAGGGAACCGCCCTGCTTCATGGCCATCCGGCGCAGCGACTTGCCCGGGAAGCGATGTTTCTGCTGGTGTGGTCTTGTCCGAATCCGGTGATCGATTGCACGGTGCAGCTTTTGGCGGCGAGTTAAAAATATAAATGCAACCGCGGAGACCGGAGGCGCGGAGACAGACGCGGAGAAGAAATTTTTTGAGATAAAAAATAAATTCTATTGTTTTCTCCGCGTCTTCCTCCGCGCCTCTGCGTCTCAGCGGTTGCATTTTTCTTAACCAGCCTTGGTCAGCTTGCGATAGGTGATGCGATGCGGGCGATCCGCGCTGGTGCCGAGGCGTTTGTGGCGGTCGGCTTCGTAGGCGGTGTAATTTCCGTCGAAGAAGACGATTTGGCTATCGCCCTCGAAGGCCAGGATGTGCGTCGCGACGCGGTCGAGGAACCAGCGGTCGTGGCTGACGATGACCGCGCAGCCAGCGAAGTTTTCCATTGCTTCTTCCAAGGCGCGGATGACGTTTACATCAAGATCGTTGGTGGGTTCGTCGAAGAGGATGACGTTGGCACCGCTTTTGAGCATGCGGGCGAGGTGGACGCGGTTGCGTTCGCCGCCGGAGAGTGCGCCGACGGGTTTTTGCTGGTCGGTGCCGGTGAATCCGAATCGCGAGACGTAGGCACGGCTGTTCATTTCGGCGCTGCCGAGTTTGACGGTTTCTTTGCCGTCGCTGATGGCCTGCCAGACGGATTGCTCGGTGCCGAGGGATTCGCGGCTTTGTTCGATGTAGGCGAGTTTCACGCTGGCGCCGACTTTGACTTCGCCGGAGTCGGGTTTTTCGTCGCCGACGATCAGGCGGAAGAGGGTGGTTTTACCGGCGCCGTTGGGGCCGATGACGCCGATGATTCCGCCGGGCGGAAGTGAGAAGCTCATGTTGGCCATCAGGAGGTTGTCGCCGTAGGCTTTGTTGACGTTCACTGCGTCGATGACGCGCTCGCCGAGTCTGGGGCCGGGGGGGATATAGATTTCGATTTCCTGAATTTTCTTGGCGGATTCCTGGGCGACCATTTGTTCGTAGGCCTGCACACGGGCTTTGCTCTTGGCCTGCCTTGCGCGGGCGGATTGGCGAACCCATTCAAGCTCGCGAGCGAGTGCCTTCTGCCGGGCCGTTTCGGTCTTTTCTTCGATTTGCAATCGCAGCCCTTTTTGCTCCAGCCAGCTTGAATAATTTCCCTTCCAGGGAATGCCCTGGCCGCGATCGAGTTCGAGAATCCAGCCGGCGACGTTGTCGAGAAAATATCGGTCGTGCGTTACGGCGATGATCGTTCCGGCATAGCGCTGCAGATGCTGTTCCAACCAGCCGACGCTCTCGGCGTCCAGGTGATTGGTCGGCTCGTCGAGGAGCAAAATATCCGGTTTCTGAAGGAGTAATCGGCAGAGGGCAACGCGGCGCTTTTCGCCGCCGGAAAGTTTTTTGGCCGTCGCATCGCCGGGCGGACAGCGCAGGGCATCCATGGCCATTTCCAGTTGCTGGTCGATATCCCAGGCATTTAATGCATCAAGCTTTTCCTGAACCTCGCCCTGCCGTTCCAGCAGCTTGGTCATCGCTTCATCGCTCATCGGTTCGGAGAATTTTTCGTTGATCTGCTCATATTCTTTCAGGAGATCGACCGTGCCCTGCAGGCCCTGCTCGACGATCTGCCGAACCGTCAGCGTTTCATCCAGGTGCGGCTCCTGCTCGAGAAGGCCGATCGTATAGCCCTGTGATTTGCTGATTTGGCCTTCGTAATTCTTCTCGACGCCGGCCAAGATGCGTAATAGCGTGCTTTTGCCCGAGCCGTTTAATCCCAGCACGCCGATCTTGGCGCCGTAGAAATAGGAGAGATAGATATCCTTGAGCACGACTTTCTTGTCGTACATCTTGCTGACGCCGGTCATGGAATAGATGACTTTGTTGGATTCGTTGCTCATGAGCCGGGCTTGTTTACCAAGCTGACGGGAAGACGCAAGCGATTTTCAAAATAAGGTATATTGCCACCCGCCGTGCCGCCACCAATCGTCATCCTCGGTTATTCCGAAGCCGCGATGTTCGTCAATCGCGATCCAAGCCCGCAGATCGGAGCGATTATCTCAATTCATGGCCGGCGTGAGCATGGGATTGAGCTGGCGATTCCGCATCGTCTTGACCTGATCTTTGATGATGTCGATGCCGTAGACATATCCGATCTTCAGGCGCTTCAAGCGACGATGAGGCGTCAGCGATGGTCAAGGCAAACGGGACAAATTGAAGCCGGCCCTTCCTCAGAAGATGCCGCATCCATTATCGAATTTGCGAGATCGATCGTCGACATCAAGGATCTGATTCTCTGTCATTGTGGCGGCGGGATGAGCCGTGCGCCTGCTGCTGGACTGATTTGCCTTGCTGTATGGAATGGACCGGGCAGCGAGGTGGATTGCGTTAGGCAAATCCGCGAACTTCGGCAGGGAGCGGTTCCGCATTTAGGTCTCATCCGCTTCGCTGATATGTTGTTGGGACGGGAAGGGAATCTAATCGCGGCCATAAAAGCATCAAAGTGAATTACGATCTGTTTGCCCTTCCCTGCGTGGTAGATAATCTATCCGCTTCTGCATGAGCGATATTTTACCGACACACGATGAGACATCGCAGCCAAAGGGGCAACGCAAATTATTCTGGCGCTGGCTTGGGCCGATGGTGTTGGCGTGCGCGTTGGGTGTTATCAATTGCTTTTGGCCGACGTTGCGAAGCGGGTTTGTGGAGATGCAGGCGGACCCGATTGATACGCGATTTAATCATTACATTCTGGAGCATACCTTTCAGTGTCTGCGTGGGGGTCAATATGTGGGGACGTTTTGGTCGCCTCCTTTTTATTATCCGGTGGACCATGTGCTGGCCTATTCGGACAATCTGATTGGATCGGCGCCGATGTATTGGGTGCTGCGACTGCTGGTCGAGCCGAATACTGCGTTTTCGCTTTGGATGATCGGCTGCTGCGTGCTTTGCTTTACGGCGTTTGGTTTTTTGGGACATCGCTTAGAGCTGAATCCGTGGCTTAATGCGGCGGCGGCGATGTTGTTTGGCTTTGGCCTGCAAAGATCGCAATTGATCAATCATCAACAGTTGCTGCCTCAGTTCTTTTTTCCGCTGGCGATCTGGGCGGCGGGGGAATTTGTGGCGCGGCCGACGGTGGCCAAACTGGGAGCGCTGGCGGCGAGCGTGTTTGCACAACTACTTTGCGGGATTTATCTCGGCTGGTTTCTGGCGTTCAGCCTGCTTTTTTTGATTCCTGTGTTGTTGATCGCCCATCGCGATAAACGCGGGGAATGGCTGATATTTCTGCGGCGACGGGGGTGGCTGGCGGGAGTGATGCTGGTTTTTTTTGCGGTTGTTGGCGCGGGCTTTTTTTGGCCTTATCTCAAACTGGCCAAGTCGGCAGGCGGTTACAAGTGGAAGGAGGATGTTCAACAGTTTCTTCCTCCGGCGGGTGAATTCTTCCCGCCGTGGCATGCGGGTGATGTGCGAAATCAGACAGAGGACGCCGCTATGTCTGTTGCATTAAAGCTGCCTTTTGACGGGTTTATCTTTTGGGGAGCGTTGGCGGCGGGCGTTGTGGGGCTGGTGATTCAGGCGCGGCGGGGAGATTCGGGAAGCAGGCTGGCGGCGGCTTCGGTGGTGACGGGCGGCGTGATGATTTTGCTGTGCGTGCGCTGGCCGGGCGGGAAATCGGCGTGGTGGTTCATCTATCAATATTTCCCTGGCGGAACGGCAATCCGCGCGGTTTCGCGCATCGACTTGGTCATCTTTTTTTATTTGACGCTGGCGATGGTGATCGGGATGGATCGGTTATTGAAACGCGTTGCATCGGCGCGGCTTGGCGGTTCGCTGATCATCTTGACGGCATGCTTTCTGTGTGCCGAGCAATGGGTGAGGGATGTGCCGAGTTTTGACACGCGCCCGTGGGATAACGAAACGACGGAGTTGCATGATCTGATGAACAGCGGCGGCGATGTGGGGTATGTCGTGTACTATTTGCCGGACAATCCGCTGCATTTTTTCGGCATGCAGATTTCGGCGATGTGGGCGGGGCTAAAGGCGAATAAGCCGGTTATCAATGGATATACCGGAGTTGTTCCGCCGGGATATCCGTGGGGACCGATGGGGCCGGCTGAGATGGCGGCGTGGTTTTCCCAGGAAAAGAAAAAGCCCGGCAGCTTGACCGTGATCGTTCCGATAAAGCCGGGTCTTCCGCGGGAGTGGTCTTTGCAAATGCCACAGCAATCGATCTGGGCGACGGATCATTTTATGGCGGGAACTTATAAGGTGCCGTGAGGGGATTGGAATTGCCGATTGAAAACTCAGCTAAGTTTATTCGGCTTTTGCGTGCCTCAAGGTGGCGGTGGCGGGTTTGCCGTCGACTTCGACGGTGAGGTCGTTGTCTTTCATTCGGCCGGTCACATGGAACGTGCGGGTTTCATGGCCTCTGGCGCCTCCGCGGGTGACTACGCCGACGACGAAATCGGCGTCGGCTTCGACTTCGCCGGTGGCGAGATAGTACCGGCCATGAAAATTACCGACGGATGTTGCTCCAACGAAACCGACCCAATCCGGCGTGCTGAGCGGCATCGGGCTGAGCATGAATGACATTCGCTGTACCTGGGGCGTATTGAATCCAAGCCCCACGCCTGCGAAAATCAGATGAGACGAATAGGATTGCATGGCACGGTTGATAACATCGCTGACATTGTCGCGTGCCTTGGGTTCTATTTCGGCCCAATGGTTGAGAATTCGCCCGGGGCCGAGCTTCCATCCGGCAAACGATGACGAAATCAGGATCAAGCATGCGAGAAACACTTTCGCGGAAGTTCCGAGATGAAGCATCGGCAACTTTGATGAAGCTTCCGACGTCCGCTTCTGGGTTTCTTCCTTCGCTTGCGCTTCGCCGGTCGTGAAAGTAGTGCTGCATTGGGGGCATTTGATGCGCTTGCCGATGTATTCGTCCTTGATCTTCAGCGCCTTGCCGCAACGTGTGCAGGAGATAGAAATGGGCATTAGTTTTCCCCGGTCAAATCAGATAGGAATTTCAGCCGCCACCAAACGGGCATAGATTAACACGGATGAGAAAATAAATCAGCATTTATCCATTATTTGATGTTCACCCGTCAGCGCAATCGCATGTAGTTCCTCGCGGTAGCAAACGGGCCTATTTTGGATTTTGGATTGCGGATTTTGGATTGAAAATGCGGGTTATTTTCCATCTTTCAAATCCAAAATCGAAAATCCACAATCCAAAATGGCATAAGCAATTGCTCTGGTTTATGTGTGGTTATGCAATTTTACTTTGCTACCCAGCAGGCGGCGAGGTGGCCTGGGTCGCCCTGCTTTTGCTCCAAGGGCGGCATTTCTTCGACGCATTTGCGCAGGACGCGGACGCGCTCGCCGCCGGTGGTGATTTCGACGGTGTCGCCGGCGTTTGCTTGCGCCGCCGCCTGTCGCGCCAGGGCGCAGCGGGGGTGAAACGGGCAGCCGGTGGGTGGATTGCTCGGCGAGGGGACTTCGCCTTTGAGGACGATGCGGTGGCGCTTTGGCCGGGGGTTGGGCTCGGGGACGGCGCTGAGGAGCGCGACGGTGTAGGGATGTTTTGGATTGGAATAAAGCTCGCGATTGCCGGCCTTCTCGACAATTCGGCCGAGGTACATCACGGCGATCTCATCCGAGAAATGTTCGACCACGGCGAGATTGTGCGCGATGAAGAGATAGGCGATTTTGCGCTCGGCCTGCAGATCCTGTAGCAGATTCAGAATCTGGGATTGGATCGAAACGTCGAGCGCGCTGACCGGCTCGTCGCAGACGATGAAATCGGGTTGAAGGGCGAGGGCGCGGGCGATGCCGATGCGTTGGCGTTGGCCGCCAGAAAATTCATGGGGATATCGGGCGGCGAAGCTGGGATCGAGACCGACTCGTGCGAGCAGGGAAGCGACCATGTCATTGCGTTCTTTGCCGCGCGCCAGGCCATGCACCTGAATCGGCTCGCCGATGATGTTGCCGACGCTCATGCGCGGGTTGAGGCTGCTGACGGGGTCTTGAAAGATGATCTGCATGTGGCGGCGCAGGCGGCGAAGCTCTTCGCCGCGATAGGCGAAGAAATCTTCGCCTTTGAACCGCACCGATCCGCTGGTTGCGGGAATGAGGCGAAGTATTGTTCGACCAACCGTTGTTTTTCCACAGCCCGATTCACCGACCAGACCCAACGTTTTCCCTGGAGCGACGTCGAAGCTCACGCCATCGACGGCTTTTACATTGCCGACAACTTTCTGGAGCACGCCACGGCGAATAGGGAAATAAGTTCGCAGATTTCGCACGCTTAGCAGTGCGCCGGGATAGGGAGGCGATAAGTCCTGCGGTGGTGGTTTCGGCCCGGCGGGCAGGAGTTCCTGCTCATCGTCAAATGGACGTCGATACGAAATTGGCTGAACTGGTTGTGTCACTTTCCCGCCTCCTGTGCTGCACTAATTTGAGTTGCGGGATCAATGACGGTTGGCGTGACCTCGCGGCGATGGTTAAGTTGCGCGAGGGTCACCTTGGCGGAGTCGTAACCCGAAATCTGATGGCACGCCGCCCAATGCTGCGGCTGGATTTCCTTGGTCAGTGGCTCTTCTCCTTTGCATCGCTTCAGCACGGGAAATGTTTCATCCGACGTTACGATCTGCACCGTTTGATCGGCAGGCGATTGCTCGGCGAGTTGCCGGGTGCGAGGACAGCGCGGATGGAATTTGCAGCCGAGCGGAAACCGTGCGGGATTGGGGACGGTGCCGCGGATGGTATCGAGGCGATCGACTGTTACGCCTAATTTTGGGATCGAGCGAAACAGGGCTTCGGTGTAGGGATGCTGCGGCTTGTCGAACAAATCCTCGACGGTTGCGCATTCGACGATTCGGCTGGCGTACATGACGGCGACGACATCGACATTCTCGGCGACGACGCCAAGATCGTGGGTGATGAGCATGATGGCCATGTTGCGCTCGCGCTGAAGCTTGCGGAGAAGTTCGAGGATTTGCGCCTGGATTGTTACATCCAGCGCGGTGGTCGGTTCGTCTGCGATCAGCAATTTTGGCTGGCAGGAGAGGGCCATCGCGATCATCACTCGCTGGCGCATGCCGCCGGACATTTCGTGGGGATAGGATTGCAGGCGGCGGTGAGGATCGGCGATGCCGACATCCCGCAGAGAGTCTTCGGCAATTTTGTACGCCTTGGCGGAGCCGACGCCTTGGTGAAGGATGATTGCTTCGACGATCTGGTCGCCGATGGTGTAGACGGGATTGAGGGAGGTCATCGGCTCCTGAAAGATCATCGCGATGTCTTTGCCGCGGACGGAGCGCATCTCGCGTTCGCTAAGACTTAATAAATCCCGGCCGCTGAAGCGGACCTCGCCGGCGATGACCTTGCCGGGCGGCGAAGGGATCAGCCGGAGGATCGACATTGCGGTGACGGATTTTCCGCAGCCGGATTCACCGACGAGGGCGACGGTTTGGCCGGGGAAGATGGAAAGCGAGACGTCGCGCACGGGCTGAATCTGGCCGCGGTCGGTGTCGAACGCGACGGAGAGATTGCGAAGTTCGAGAAGCGGTTCAGGCATCGTTTTTAGTATCGAGGACTGAGGACTGAGGACTGAGTAAAAAGACGCTTGCCTTTCTTCACTCAGTCCTGGTCCTCAGCACTCAGTCCTTTCTAGCCAACTCCACGCAGCCGCGGGTCGAGGGCGTCTCGGAGCGCATCGCCGAGGATGTTCATCACCAGCGAGAGGACGAAGATCGCGATTGTCGCGACGGTGAGTTGCCACCAGACGCCACGAAGCAGATCGAGCTTGGCGTCGTCGATCATGCGGCCCCAGCTTGGCCGCTCGATGATGCCGAGCCCGAGAAACGCCAGCACGACCTCGGCCTGCACGTTGCTTACGATGTTCAGGCTGAAATCGATGATAATCAAATGCGCCACGTTGGGCACGATGTGGCGCACCAGGATCGTCATGTGGTTCAGGCCGATGGCACGGGCGGCGACGACGAAATCGCGATCGCGGAGTTTCAAGACTTCGCCGCGAATCAAACGGCACAGGCCGATCCAACTGGTCAGACTCAGCGCGACGATCACAGTCGGCAGGCCGGAGAATCGTCGGTTCAATTCATCATGCGTCTGGAGCACCGCCGCGATTGCGATCACCAGCAGAATCCAGGGCACACTGTTGAAGGTTGAAAAAAGCCAGATCACCAGCGAATCGATCCACCCGCCAAAATATCCCGCGATCGTGCCCAAGACCGTGCCGATGATCATGCTGATGAGCGATGCGACGATACCGACGGTGAGGGCGAGGCGAGTGCCATAGATGATCTGCCAAAAGACGCTATGGCCCATGATGTCGGTGCCGAACCAGAGCGCGGGTTTGTTCCAATAGCTCCAAAACTTTCGATTCCATTCGATCTTGAACGGATTATGATGAATGGACATCATCTTTGGAGGCGGATCGAAGCTGCCACCGACAGTGTTGGTGATTTTCGTTTCCAGGACGGGTAAAAACCCGATAAGACCGACCAGCAGATAAAAACCCACGACGATCAGGCAGATGAGATTTACACGACTGCGTTTGAGTCGGCGCCATGCGTCGAGCCATAGGCCATTCGTCGTCGCGGCAGCGCGATTGGTCGAATCAAAAACCGGCATGGATGTCGTCGCTTGCGTCATTTATCCTAATGTCACTCTCGGGTCGACCAATGTGTAACAGATGTCAGTCAACAATAAAGCCAGGCAATAGGCGATGGAGAGCATATAGGTCGTCGCCATAATGACCGGGCGATCGTTGTTGAAAACAGAATCGACCAGCAGGTTGCCGACGCCGGGGATTTGAAAGAGGCGTTCAAGAATCACCGCGCCCAGCAGAAGCAGCGGCAGCGCGGTGACGGTGTTGGTCAGCACGGGGATCATGACATTGCGCAGGACATGGGTGAAGAGCACCTCGCGAGAGGCGACGCCTTTGCTGCGGGCGGTGCGAACGTAGTCTGCGTTGATTTCTTCGAGAACGACCGTGCGATAGAAGCGCGTTCCGCCGCCAATGCCGCCGACCACGCTGACCAGGATCGGCAACGCGGCGAATTGCACGGCATAAAACCCGACATCCCACCCCGCCACCGGGAAGATTTTCCAATGCGCGGCCAGCAGCCACTGCGCGCCGAGATAAATACTCAGCGGCGGCACGCTCATGCCAAGCACCGCGACGAATGTGGTTACATAATCCGGCCAGCGCCCGCGATAGGATGCAACCAGCAGCGCCAGCACTAACTGGCATCCCAGTTCGATGATAAAAACGGGCAATTGGATTGCAAACGAGACGGGGGCCTTTCGCCAGAAGAGCGTTCCAACGCCTTCGTCGTATCGCATCGATTTGGCGAATCGGAAAAACAGGATGTCGAAAAACTGTGAATCAAATAACCCCTTGAAGCCGCTTTCGTGGGCGGCCTGCACGTTGATCCAGATCGGTTTATCCAGCCCCATTTTGTGGCGAATCGATTCCAGCACCTCGGGCGTGGCGCGCCGTCCGGCATACATGCGGGCGGGGTCTTTCGCCACTAGGGTAAACAGCGTAAACGTGAGCAGCACCACGCCGAGCACAATCGGGATCGTCCAGAGAGTTCGTCGAATAATATACGCTAACATGCCGCTGCAACCTTGCTAACGATGCTTCCGCATCCACTCGTCGCGTACCTTGGAATCGAGGGAAATATACACCCATGACATCTTCTGCCCGTTGCCGTATTCCATTGGAGACCAGCCATGCACCCAGGGATATCTCAGGGTGAAGTAAATCGGATAAAACTCGAGAATGACCGGGCAATCTTCGCTGATGATGTCCTGCATCTTGAGATAAAGTTCCTGGCGCTGCGGCGACGGCTCCATCACCACCGCCTGCTCATATAATTTGTCATACTCGGGATTGGCATAGGCGGTTGAATTCACTCCACCGGGGCCGGAATTTTTGCTGTAGAAAAGCTGGAGGAAAGTCTGCTCGTCGGGATAGTCGGCGACCCATCCAAAGGTGAAGGTCTGGGCCTGATAGCCGTCGATCATCTCAAGCATGCGGGCCCAGGTGCGCAGCTCAAAGCGTACCTTCAATCCGATTTGCGCCATTTGCTGGGCGAAGAATTCGCCTTGCTGGCGGCCTTCGGTGGAGGTGTCGCCGATGTAATACACCAACTCCGGAATCGGCCCGCCATTGATCGCGACGGCTTCTTTCATTTTTTTTCGCGCTGCTGCGAGGTTGAACTCGGTGTAGGGGTCTTTGCGATTCTCGTCGTAAGTTGGGAAGCCGGGCGGGATGAGTCCGTTGGCGGGCTTGCCGCGGCCGTTGAGATAGATCTCAATAAATTTCTCGCGATCGAACGCCATCGACATCGCCTGCCTGAGCGGCTTGTTTTTGCCGACAATCGGATCGTGCATATTGAAGCAGGAGTAGAAAAGTTCGGAGACCTGCGACTTGTTGAGAAGCACGCCGTCCGCGGCCATCTCGGGCGTGAGCGTGCCGTCGGCGCCGCCGATGGCCTGGTTGAAGGCATCCTTGGGAATTCCGGAGGTATCAAAATATCCCTGTCGAAACAGCAGCCAGCGCGGGACGGCCTCGGAGAAATAATCGAGCTGCACGCGT
>DATAPK010000226.1:0-6403 GCA_036265245.1 Tepidisphaeraceae bacterium
GCCAGCGTCCTCAAGACGCCCCCGACAACCGAAGGCGTGCCGATCGATTGGACCGAAGAGTTATCGCACGACGACGAAGATCAAACGGACGGAGGCAACGACCGATAAAGTTTTCTGATCCACCCTCCACTTGCGGTGTTCCTCAGCACTGCGGGTGGAGCTGTCCCCGCCGAGCACCACGCCCCCTGGTGCTCGGCTTTTTTTAACTCTTGCTATCACCTCACTCTGCCGGAATTTTACAGCACTTCTGCCCCAATTTGTAAAGCCCCACCCCAATCCGCTCGAAATACTACATAGAGACCGGAGAATACGGGAAGTATGAACGTGCAGAACCAGCGAATCTTAATCGTCGACGACAATCGCGCGATCCACATGGATTTCAAGCGGATCCTCGCGGCCTCGCCCACTGCCGACCTCGATCGCGCCGCCGCCGACCTTTTTGGCGACAGCCCCGCCGACCGCGTTCAAACGTCGTACGAGCTTTCCTTCTGCAGCCAGGGCGGCGAAGCAATCGAAGCCGTCGAATCCGCCAACGCCGCCGGCAAACCCTTCGCCATCGCCTTCGTCGACATGCGCATGCCCCCTGGAATCGATGGCGTTGAAACCGTCTTCCGCATGTGGAAGGCCGACCCCAAACTCCAGGCCGTCATCTGCACCGCCTATTCAGATCGTTCGTGGGAACAGATCATCGATCGGCTGGGCCAAACCGACCAATTGCTCGTGCTGAAAAAGCCTTTCGACCCCGCCGAAGTCTCGCAAATCGCATCGTCCCTGACGCGCAAGTGGAACCTGCATCGCCAAACCGAATTGCAAATGGCGGAAATGTCGCGACTGGTTGCCAGCCGCGCCGGCGAATTAAAAATTCTTAATTCCGCCGCCTTCACACCGGATGGCGAATCTCACCCCGAACGCCGCCGCAAGCTCGAACAAAACGCAGCGTAAGCTTCGCTCACCGCCCCATCCATCCGCCATCCACGAGCAGAATCGTTCCGTGAACATAATCCGACGCGCGTGATGCCAGAAACACCGCCGGCCCCTTGAAGTCATCCGCCTCGCCCCATCGGCCCGCCGGGATGCGCGCCAAAATCTGCGTGCTCCGCACCGGATCGTTCCGCAGCGCCTCGGTGTTATCCGTGCTGATATAACCCGGAGCGATCGCGTTGACGTTCACTCCTTTGCTGGCCCATTCGTTCGCAAACGCCTTCACCAGCGATGCAATCCCACCCTTCGCCGCAGCGTATCCCGGCACCGTGATTCCGCCTTGGAAACTGAGCAGCGACGCCGTGAAGATCACCTTGCCACTGCCGCGCGCGACCATTTCTTTGCCGATCTCCCGCGTGAGAACAAACTGCGCGTTGAGATTCGTTTCGATGATCTTGTCCCAATATTCATCCGGGTGCTCAGCCGCGGGCTTCCGCAGGATCGTGCCGGCGTTGTTGACGAGAATGTCGATTTTCGGCGTGTCGCGTTTCACTTGTTCGATAAAACAATAGAGCGCCTTTCGGTCCGAAAAATCGCACGCATAACCTTTGAACGTTCGGCCCGCGGCGCGGACCTGTTGGCCAACCGCTTCCCCGTCGGCGGCGAGCGTTGCGCTGACGCCGACGATATCCGCCCCCGCCTCGGCCAGGCCGACGGCCATCGCCAACCCAATCCCGCGGCGACAACCGGTGACTAACGCCGTCTTTCCCTTCAGTGCGAACATATCCATCGTGATTCCTTCGTTAAGCGGGCTGAATTTTTGGAATGCCCGAGCCAGTCAACTTCAGCTTGGGCTCCTGATTGATCGCCTGGAGAAGCTGCCGCGTCATGCGATCGTCGATCTGGGCGGCATCGTGCAAATCGACGGGATAGCGCACGACAAATTCCAGGCCAGTATCGATAAATCGGATTCGTCCCTCGGGCGTTGGTGTGCCAAGATCCATGTGCAGCGATCGCGTGATGTCGGCATGCTGCCGCTCGATGCTCTGCTGATAATCGGCGAAGACGGAATTGACCGCCGCCATCAAGCGTTTCTCGGCCAGATTGATGTCCACTTCCGGCGCGAGGGTCAACGCCACCCGATGCCAAATATAATCCGAGCCGGGCATTTGCTTGTAAAACGCCTGCGGCTGAAACAAAACCGAATTCGAAAAGACGACAACTCTGCCCGTGGGATGAAGATCCGAAGTCGGCCCGCTGAGTTCCATCAGATAGATTCGGAAGAGGCCGATCTCAATCACATCGCCGGTGATGTTGTTGATGGTGACGCGATCGCCTTGCCGAACGCCGAAGCGACCGATGAAAAAAAAGTATGCGACGCCGGAAAGGATGACCGTTTGCAGTGCCACGGCCACGCCGGCGGTGATCAGGCCGGCGAAAGTCGCCAGCGATCCAAACTCATTGACGACGCTGGCGATGACGATGATGAGCACGACCCCGCCAATGACAATTCGGCGAATCACCATGAGTTGCCTCTGGAGACGAGTGTCCTGGATATACCGAAAAGTCGCGCGCCGCCACAAACCCGAGATCACAAAAATGACGATGATTACGCCGCAAACCGTGATCATTCGCATGCCCAGGGCGCGAAGCCCTGCGTGATATTGCCGATCCAGCGCGGCATGCCAATCCATCAGCCCCTGCCGCGAACTTTCCAGCACGATGTTCTGCTCAGCCAGCGGAATACTGGCGGAGGAGAGCAGTTTGAAGCGATCGGTAAACGTGTCAATCTGCATGCCGCGGGCTTCGATATCGGATGGATTGTTTAAAGAAGGCTGGGTCGCCGACGCCGCCGCGTTGCTGTGCTGCATGGTAAGCAACGCCGCATCACGAAGCGGCTCGCGGAACCGCTCTTCGGTCTGCTGCAACTCCGTAGTTCGCGTGGCGAGCGTCTTCAACTCGCTCATTCGCCCCGATAAGCGAAACAATTCATTTACGAGCGCGAGGACACCGGAAGATTCGGCTGAAAAACTCTGCCCGGGCGTAGATGCAGCGGATGCGGAATGACTCGCACCGGCGTTGTCGGCAGGCGTTTGCAGATCAGGCACCGATTGCTCGAGTTGATCGATTTTCTGAGGGAAACCCGCCGCGCTATCATTGTCAGCCACCTGCATGAACTGCGCATATTCCTGAAGCACATCGCGCTGCGTGTTGGCGAGATTCAATTGGGCGGTGATCTCGTAACGCTTGGCGTACAACAGATCGCTTGATCCCGCGGCCGCGGTTTCGATCTCGTGATCCAATTGATTGAGTTGAGCCTGGGCTTGGTTGGCGCGCTCCTGGGCTTCGGCGGCCTTCTGCGTGATCGAACTGTGGCGCGAGGTGGTCGACGAATCCGCCGTTACTCCCGTGAGGGCCGACTGACCATGGGCATATCGAAACGCAAGTTGCAAAGTTTGCCTGGCGTTTTGCACGACGGTGGATCGCAACAACAGTTCCTGCGAATCGCCAGGCGTTTGTTCCAGCGATTGAACCTGGCGATACCAGTCGATCGTCTCATTGAGATAGTTGAGGACATCGGCAGGAGATGGCTGCGATGCTGCGGGCGCCGCGAGAATCCGGCCCCGCCCAATGCAAAGCCCAAGCGCAACGCAAATCAAAGCCGTGATACGAGGACATCGCATTTTCAAAATCTTTATCATCGAGGTGGGTGATGGTATCGAAGTTATAAGCTTTTCAAAGGTGTCGATCCGCCGTCAAAATGCCAGTGCCACTGAAGCCGCACTGCCGGCCCAAACCGGCGGCGCCACTTCAGTGGCACTGTCTTGTAACCATTTTCAAACCAGAATCACACGTCCAAATTCTTCACTTCCAGCGCATGTTCTTCGATGAACTGCCTGCGACGTTCAACGTCTTCGCCCATCAGCACGCTGAACATGCGCTCAGCTTCGCCGGCCTCCAGCAAAGTGACGCGGAGCAAAACCCGCTTGTTCGGGTCGAGCGTGGTTTCCCACAATTGCTCGGCGTTCATTTCGCCCAGACCCTTGAAGCGCTTCACTTCGATCCCCTGCTTGCCGAGCTTGTGGATTTCGGGAAGCATCTGCGCGATGCCGGCCACATCGTACATTTTGTCTTCCTGCGCCAGCGCATATTTCGTCGGCAACTTTTCGCCGGTGACGGATTCTTCCTGCGTGAGAAAATAATCGTCGATGCTCAGGCCATATTGCTCGAGCTGACTGAAGAGCTTTTCCATCTCCTTCACTTCGTGCAGTTCGGTGTTTTTCTGCAGGCGTTGATAGCTTGCAGCATCTTCTTCGGCGGTCGTTTCAGCAGAGGCGGTTTCATCGACGTAGATTTTTTCATCGCGAAGAAATTGATCGCGGTCGGCGTCGGAATGGAAGAACTTCTCCTCCCCGTCAACGACGATGCGATAGAGCGGCAAGCGGCCGGTGTTATCCCGCCTGGCCAGAAACTCAGCAAAATCAATCCCGCGGCGGCGGATGATCGTCACCAACTCTTCCAGCTTATTTAAAAGCTCGACGACACGCTTCAACTCTTCGCCATCCAGTCTTCGCGATTCTTTCTTTGCATCGTCGGCGTCGCGGATCACCAGTTGCGCGCCGTCCAGCCCGAGCGTCGTATAAATCTGCCGCATCTCGCGCTCGTTGAGAACGTATTCTTCCTTCTTTTTCCGGGTGATCTGATATAGCGGCGGCTGCGCGACATACACCCGCCCGTCGCGGATCAATTCCTGCATGTGGCGGAAGAAAAATGTGAGCAACAGCGTGCGAATGTGCGAGCCGTCCACATCGGCGTCGGTCATGATGATGATCTTGCCGTAGCGCCGCTTGGCCATATCAAAATCTTCGCGAAAACCGGTGCCCAGCGCACTGATGATCGTGCGGATGGCCTCGTGCGAAAGCATTTTGACGATGTTGGCTTTTTCAACGTTTAGAATCTTTCCAAACAGCGGCAGAATCGCCTGAATTTCCGAATCGCGGCCCTGCTTGGCAGAACCGCCGGCTGAATCTCCTTCGACCAGAAACAGTTCCGTGGTGACGTTCGATTTGGAACGGCAATCAGACAGCTTGCCGGGCAGAGAATTGCCTTCGAGCGAATTTTTTCGCCGGGTCAACTCGCGCGCCTTGCGGGCGGCCTCCCGCGCTTCGGCGGCGAGAAGCCCTTTTTCCAGAATCGTCTTGGCCTCCTTGGGATTCTCTTCCAGAAATGCCGACAATCGCTCGTTCATTGCCGCCTGCACGAACGATTCGATCTCGGGGTTCAGCAATTTGTCTTTTGTCTGACTCTCAAACTGCGGCTCGGGAATTTTAACGGTGATGATGGCCACCAATCCTTCGCGCAGATCATCTCCACTGGGCCGAACATCCTTCAAAAGATTATTTCGTTCGGCGTAACGCAGCACGGTGTTGGTCAGACCCGTCTTAAAACCGCTTAGGTGCGTGCCGCCGTCATGATTATTGATGTTGTTGGCAAAAGAAAGGATCGTCTCGTTGTAGGAATCGTTGTATTGCATCGCCACATCGACAACCAGCCGTTGCGCGGGATCTTCCTTGGTGAAGCTCATCACCGGCGAAGTCCCGACTTTGCCTTCGTTGAGAAACTCGACGTATTGCGTCAGGCCTTTTTGGAACTTGAAGACATCGCGCTTCCCAACACGCTCATCCTCATAAACGATCTCAACGCCGGCGTTCAGAAAGGCGAGTTCGCGCAGACGGTTCAACAAAGTTTCATGGATGAAATTGACATCGGGGAAGAGTGTCGGATCTGGCTTGAACGTTACTTTCGTGCCGGTTTTGGTGGTTTTGCCGATCACCTTGAGATCGGAGCTTTTTTTGCCGCGCTCGTATTCCATGACATGCACAGCCCCATCGCGCGAGACTTCGATTTCCATCCATTCGCTGACGAAATTAACGACCGACGCGCCCACGCCATGCAAGCCGCCGCTGGTTTTGTAGGCGGAGGTATCGTTGTGCTCGAACTTCCCGCCGGCACCGAGGGTGGAGAAGACGACTTCGACAGTGGGAATTTTTTCCGTCGGGTGAATTCCCACGGGGATTCCGCGGCCATCATCGGTCACCGTGCAGGAACCGTCCGCGTTGATTTTGACGTTGATCTGTTTGGAATAACCGGCCAGGGCTTCGTCGATGGAATTATCGACGATCTCATAAACGAGATGATGCAGGCCGCGCGTATTGTAGCCGCCGATATACATGCCCGGGCGGGTGCGCACGTGCTCGACGTTGTCCAAAACTCGGATATCGCTTTCATTGTATTCGTCGGTCACATTCGCTTTTTTTGCCGGATCGGTCGGGTTCTCAGACATTCGTTAGACTCCATTCAAATGAGAAAAACAGCCTTATTGGGGCCATCAGACGATGCTGCCTAAGCGGCATCGCCGGGTGGGCGGATTATCCTCGAATTCGGGTGAGATTGCCACGCTTGCGCGGGGAGAAAACCGCTT
>DATAPK010000227.1:0-11369 GCA_036265245.1 Tepidisphaeraceae bacterium
CGCGCCGGTGGCGGGGTATATCGGGGATCGGATTCGGCGGAAGGATTTGATTCTCGGCGGCTGCCTGTTCTGGAGCTTCGTGACGATGACGACCGCGTGGTGCGGGCGGCTGTGGCAGTTCGTCACCGTTCGCGCGATGGAGGGATTGGGGGAGACGTTTTATTTTCCGGCGTCGATGTCACTGATCAGCGATTATCACGGCAAGGCGACGCGGTCGCGGGCGATGTCGCTGCATCAGTCGAGCGTGTATGCCGGCACGGTGGCGGGAAGCTGGTTTGCGGCGTGGCTGGCGGAACATTATGGGTGGCGGCTGGGGTTTTATTTCTTTGGGAGCGCGGGCATTTTGCTGGCGGTTGTGCTGTATCTTTTTCTGCGCGAGCCACGGCGAGGGGAGGCGGAGGCAATGGAGAAAAACGCGGAGGTGATGCAGGAGACGCCGCCTTCGGTGATGGAGACGGTGCAATTGATTCTGCAAAAGCCGACGGTGATTTTATTGATGGCAGCGTTTTTGGGGGCGAATTTTGTGGCGACGATTTTTCTGACGTGGACGCCGACGTTTCTCGTCGAAAAATTCGGCTTCAAATTGGCGGCGGCGGGGTTGTCTGGGAGCGCGTTTATTCATTTGGCGAGCGCGGTGAGCGTGCCAGTGGGGGGATTGCTGGCGGATCGATTGGCGAAGCGACTGGCGGGGGGACGGATTTTGGTGCAGGCGGGGGGATTGCTGGTGGGGGCGGCGTTTGTGATGTTGATCGGGACGACGCAGCAGAAATCGACATTGCTGTTTGCGATGGCGATGTTTGGCCTGTGCAAGGGGCTTTACGATGCGAATATTTTCGCGTCGGTGTATGACGCGATCGAGCCGCGGGCACGATCGACGGCGGCGGGGGTGATGAACACGGTGGGATGGGGTGGCGGGGCGCTGGGGCCGGTGGTGGTGGGATGGCTGGCGAAACATGGAAAATATTCGACGGAAATCGAGAATATGAGCCACGCGATCGCGTGGACTGGGATAATCTACATTGGCGGGGCGGTGATTCTGGTGATCGCGGCGGTTGTTTTCGCGCCGGGCGATGTGCTTGGCGGCACGGTGGCGCAGGAGTGAATGATGATGGACAATCTCGACGACAAAAAGAAATATTGGCCACGGAGGCACAGAGAACACAGAGAGGGAAATACAGAGAGATCAATGCAGTCTTGTTCTCTTCTCTGTGCTCTCTGTGACTCTGTGGCTAGTTCGTTTTTGTTTCTGCTTTCCGTCCCCGTTATCACCCTGGCGATGGGATTGATGAATCATCCGGCGCAATCGGCTCCGGCTATTCAAGCTGATTCTCCAACCACGAGTCCCGCCGTGTTGAAAAGCGAATTTATCAATGAAGGTGCGACGTATCCGGAATGTCATGCTTCGACGATTGTGGAAGTTTCGCCGGGGCATTTGGTGGCGGCGTGGTTTGGGGGGACGAAAGAGCGGGCGCCGGATGTGGGGATTTGGGTGTCGCGATTGATTGATGGGAAATGGGAGGCGGGGAAGGAAGTGGCGAATGGCGTGCAGGCGGATGGGAGCCCGCGGCTGTCGACGTGGAACCCGGTTTTGTTTGCGCCGCCGGATGCGCCGCTGATGTTGTTTTATAAAGTCGGGCCCGCGCCGAGCAAATGGTGGGGGATGGAGATGACTTCGAGCGATGGCGGGGCAACGTGGAGCAAGCCGGAGCGAATGGCGAGCCCGCTGCTTGGGCCGATCAAGGATAAGGCGGTGGTGCTGGCGAATGGCGATTGGCTTTCGCCGTCGAGTGACGAGGGGACGCCGACGGGATCGCGCGTGCATTTTGAGTTGTCGACGGACAAAGGGAAAACGTGGCAGCTTATTGGGCCGGTGGATAAGGGGCCGGATAACATCAGCGCGATTCAGCCGACGATTTTGTTTAATCGCGATGGGCGGTTGCAGGCGTTGTGCCGGACGAGCAAGGGTTTTATCGCGAGCACGTGGTCGAGCGATCAGGGGAAGACGTGGACGGCGCTAAAGGCGACGGATTTGCCGAATCCGAATTCGGGGATTGACGGCGTGACGCTGGCGGATGGCCGGCAGTTGCTGGTTTATAACAATTCCGCGCCGCCGCCCGATCGGCCGAACAAGGGGCTGCGATATCCGCTGGATGTGGCGATTTCAGACGATGGTGTGGCGTGGAAGCACGTGCTGGTGCTGGATTCTGAGCCGCGCGGGTCGGGGTATTCGTATCCGGCGGTAATTCAGACGTCGGATGGGTTGGTTCACATTACTTATACGTGGGATCGCAAGCATATTAAGTATGTGGTGATTGATCCGAAGAAGCTGTAGCTGCGACGCCTTTGGTCATCAAAAAAACGGCGACGCAGTCGCCGCGGCTACAAAAGAAGGATTTCAACAATTCTCGAATCTTTCCCGTCCGATAATCTCCTCTCCGCCAGTTCGTCAGTTGCGATTGCGATGGGGCGTGATTAAGTCCGAACATCTCTGGGACGATAAATCAGCAGAGGTGAACATGCCTGAGCAAGTGACCCATGCAGCGTCGGATGAGCAGGATCGTCGAGAGGGGCAAGGCCCGGATCGTCGAAACACCGTGGTGGATCGTCGCGTCGGCACTGATCGCCGGCAGCGAACCTCTGCTGAATCCGGCTACACCGGGCCCGAACGCCGCAGTGGCGTTGAGCGCCGCGCCGACACCGGCCTGGAGCGCCGCCGAGGGCCGGGGCGCCGCCGGTCGGATGACCGCAAGGCCGCCGAGGAAGGCGAAATGACTGCCGAGCAGTTTGAGTTCTGCATGGCGATTCAGATGTACAAGAAAGTCAACAAGCGGCTTTATCCCACCTGGACGGAAGTCCTCGAAGTCGTGAATCAGCTTGGCTATCGCAAAGTCGAGCGTCGCTCGATCCATCTTGAGAATGTGCCCGAGCCGGATCTGGCGAAGGTGGCGTAAATCGCGGATGGCGATTAAGCACCAAATTCAAAGCACCAAATCACAAACAAACTCAAAATTCAAAACGGATTAAGCCCCCGTTTTGAATTTTGTGCTTTTCCATTTGAATTTGTTTGAATTTTGGTGCTTGAGATTTGGTGCTTTCCCCCAGCATTTGTCATTCCCGCTTCCGCACTTAGAATTACGGCCCTATGCCGACCAATGTACAAGTCCCAGGCCTCGGGGAATCTGTCAGCGAGGCGGTTCTGATCAAATGGCACAAAAGCGACGGCGATCTCGTCAAAACGGACGAGCCGCTGTGCGAGCTCGAAACGGATAAAACCAATGTGGATATCCCATCGCCGGGCAATGGGGTGATCAAGCGATCCGTGACCGAAGGCACGAAGGTGCGCATCGGGCAGACGATCGCGATGATCGATGAGAATGGGAAGGCGAGCGCTAAACCCGCCGCGAGCGCCGGCGCTAAACCGAAGGCGGCGCCGGAACCTGCAAAGGCACCCGCTGCCAAGTCAGGCAGTGAGGATTTGGCGCCGGCGGTGCGGCGCATGGTGGAAGAGAATCAGCTTGATCCTTCCAAGATCGCGGCGAGCGGCCCGGGTGGGCGCATCACCAAGGAAGATGTTGTTAAGCATATGGAATCCAAGCCAGCGGCTGCTCGCGCCAGCGATACGAGTTTTGCCGCGGCCACGCCGGTGATCGAAACCGCCGCGCCTGTTGCTCGCGGAGACGGCTCCGGCATTCGCCGCGAGCCCATGAGCAAAATCCGTAAGAAAATCGCCGAGCGACTTGTGTCCGCCCAGCACACCGCGGCGATTCTTACGACTTTCAACGAAGTTGATCTTCACAACGTGATGGAGATTCGCGCCAAGTTCAAAGATCGCTTTGAGAAAGTGCACGGCGTTGGCCTGGGCTTCATGAGCTTCTTCGCCCGCGCGGTTGTGCTGGCGCTCAAGGAATTCCCCAACATCAATGCCCAGATCGACGGCGACGACATCGTTTATCACGATTATGTTCATCTCGGCATCGCCGTCAGCACTGATCGGGGCCTGGCCGTGCCGGTGTTGCGCAATGTCGAGAAAATGTCGTTTGCCAAAATCGAAAGCGAGATCAAGCGGCTGGCCACCTCCACCCGTGAGGGGAAGCTCGCGTTGCAAGAACTCAGCGGCGGCACGTTTACCATCACCAACGGCGGCGTGTTTGGTTCGCTGCTTTCCACGCCGATCATCAACCCGCCTCAATCGGGCATCCTCGGCATGCACAACATCGTGAAGCGCCCGATTGCGGTGAACGATCAGGTAGTCATTCGCCCGATGATGTACATCGCGCTCAGCTACGACCATCGTTTGATCGACGGCGTGGTGTCGGTGAAATTCCTGGTTCGCCTGAAAGAACTGCTGGAAGACCCGGCACGATTGATGCTGGAAATCTAATCCCCGGATCACTTCCATTTCAGCTTGACTTCGGCAAGCCCAGTCGAGCCGCGGTTTGGCAAAAGGGATATATTCTTGACGAACCAGCATGGTTCGCGGAGTTTACTAAATCCGATATCACAGGATGCGGATCTTTTTTTTCGCCCATTTTCAGTGTAAAATTATCCTTGAGGACTGAACATGGTCAGCCAAAATGTGAACAAGCTTTACCAAGCCGTGCAGGCCTTGACTGATTCGGAGCGCGACGAGCTTCGACGATTGTTGAATGCACGTTCGACAAGCATGCCCGCATCCATTGGGGAAGGTCAACTTGCCCAAGTGCTTCTTGCGCGTGGCGTCATTAGCCAGTTACGTCCCAAGTCCACCGACGCAGACATCGCGCGATTCGATGCCTGGAAACCCGTCCCGATTCAAGGCAAGCCCATCTCGGAAACCATCATCGAGGAACGGCGCTGATGGCAATTTATTTCCTGGACAGCAGCGCTGTCGTAAAGAGATACATCGCCGAACGGGCAGTCAATGGACCATCTCCTTAATGCGTCCCTCGCCCGCGAATCAACTTCATATTGCGCGCATTAGTGCTGTTGAAGTTATTGCCGCCATTTCCAGGCGAGTACGTTCCGGCAGCTTGAGCAAGGAAGCGGGGCAAGATGCCGCAACGCAATTCCGTGCTGACTTCGCGAAGTTGCAGGATGTCGTCGAGATTTCTGCGGAATTGATTGCTCGCGCGACCAATCTTGCGGAGAAATACGCGCTGCGAGCCTATGACGCGGTGCAACTGGCGGCGGCTCTGGCAGTACACGAGGCGGCGACGACTCTCGGGCTGGCGACGACCATTGTCTCCGCCGATGAGGAGCTAAACGCCGCCGCTATTGCCGAGGGCTTGCAAATTGAAAATCCGAATCTACATCCGTGAAAAGATTTGAAACCTGCCCGACCCCGCCTGATCGACGGCGTGGTGTCGGTGAAATTTCTAGTGCGCCTGAAAGAACTGCTGGAAGACCCGGCACGGTTGATGCTGGAAATTTGAATGGCCCGATGGAAATTGCCACAGAGACACATAAGAGCACAGAGCGTAAAAGAATTCTCTGATTATCTCAGTGCTTTTTGTGTCTCTGTGGCAAAATCTTCTTTTAGCTGTGTGCAGTTCGTCACGTCAGATGCTCGACATTCAACACTTGGTCCTTCACGCTGGCTGAATTATCTCGCTGGGCGGTATCGTCTCCGATGCCGCCATCGATCGTGTCGGTCTGCCCGTCTTTAGCCAGGAAAGTATCGTTGCCATCCTGGCCATACATCTGGTCGTGGCCGGCATCACCCTCGAGCGTATCGTTCCCCGAGCCGCCATAGATGGTGTCATTGCCGCCGCCGCCTTTGAGGAGATTGGCGAAGGGATTGCCGACGATCTTGTCGTTTCCGCTGCCGCCGAGGATGGTTTCGATGTCGGCTTCGACGTTGGCGTGATCGCCGGCGCCGCCGTCGTTGGCGACATTGTCGAGGGAAATATTCAGATTATCGAAGCGTTCAGAGAAATCCGCCGTATCGTTTCCGCTGCCGCCGACAAACGTGTCGCTGCCGCCCTCGCCGTCCATGACATCGTTCCCCGCGCCGCCTTGCAAAAGATCACTATCCTGGGTGCCCAGAAGCGTGTCATTCCCGTCGCCGCCATTGATTGTCATCGGCGAAAAGTCGTTCTGAGCATTGACCAGATCGTTGCCGCCCATCGCGTTGACGACGATGCTGTTAAAGATGGTGTTGATAAAATACTCAGCCCCGTTGATTATCACGGATGTCCCCTCTGAGTCGGAATCGATGAAGGTGATCTGCTCGGCCGCACTTGTGCCGGTGACGGTCAGCCCGCCGGTTTTGCTCACCATGGTCGGCGAAGTGATCGCTCCGCCGGTGATGAGGTATCGTGCGATTCCAGCCTGAAATGGAATATCCCCGTTGGGCGACAAATCGCCGGCGATCACCAGCTTTCCGCCTGGGGCCAGCGCTGATGCGTTGGAGTTCGTATCAAACGATCCGAAGTTCGTTGACACGAATCCGCCGACACCGAACGTTTTATCGATCGAGCCGTTGGCGTTGTATCGGCCCAGCCCAAACGCTTCACCCAGTTCGGATTGTCGGTTGTCCAACTCGCCGCTAACGAGAATCTTGCCATCGGATTCGATCTGCACATCGGTGGCGATGTTGTCGAAGGTGGGAACGAAGCTGCTGTCGAAGCGGGTTTCATTTTTGCCGTTTGCCGAGAAGCGCGCTACTGCCCAGGTGAGATCCGATTCCTCTCCCGCCACGATAATCTGCGAATCGGATTGCACCGCGACGGCTATGAATGAATTGTCGTCAAAAATCCCGAACCCGCCCAGCACAATCCCCGGCGTCGGCGCCGCTCCGTCGGGGCCCTGTGTTCCTTCAAAGCTGCTGTCGAGCGTGCCGTTGGAATTGAGCCGCACGATGCCCGAATCTTCCGCCTCAGAAAATGTCGCCGGGCCGATGATGACGATCTTCCCGCCAGGCGCCAGCGCCAAGTCATTGACTCCGTCCATTCCTCCACTGATGGGGATAATTCCATCACCGCTGAAACTCGTGTCAAAGCTGCCTGAAGAATTAAGCCTAAGCGCTACAATCCCCCCGCCCGCGCCGTTGTTTCCGGCAACGACGATCTTGCCGTCGCTCTGGATGGCCAATCCGCTGGCGAAGCCTTTGATATTGGTGGCAAGCTTGCCCGTGCCGTTGAAACTGGTGTCGAGTTTTCCGTTGGAAAGATATCTGACCAACGCTATATCGCCGTTGGAACCGCCCGCGACGACGATCCGCCCCTGCGAATCGATCGCGATCTTGTCGCCGCCATCCTGATGCCCTGAAAAATCAGTCGTCGCAATGCCGTCGCCGTCGAATGTTGTATCGAGTTTGCCGGCGGTGGTGTAACGAACCACCAGAAAATCCCGGCTGTTGGCGCCTTGAATGGATCCCGCCACCACGGTTTTGCCGTCGCTTTGGACGGCCACCGCGCCGATGCTCACATCCACGGGAAACTTGCTTATCAGCAATCCATTATTGCCGAACGTGGAATCAAGTTGCCCGGCGCTCAGCAGGCAGCGCGGCTCCAGTGACTCAATGACCTGTGTAACGGCCAAACCCAAACGATAAGAATTTCGCTGACGCATCAGACCTCCATGCCAAAAAAGTTGGAATTGGAACAAACGATTTTCATTTTGATGAACTGTCTCATCACGCAATCGGAATTGGGGCGCCGTTCTGCGAAGCAGCGCATCGCGAACTTTCGGCGGTCAAATTGAATCCGATTGAAACGCAACATTCGCGGCGAGGGTGATCGGGCCGCCGCAAACCTTCCTGGGTGCATTGCACCGCATACAAATGCCCACCTGTCGATCGTGATTAGTACAGCCGTAATCATAATTATTCTGATGTATATGTCCATGGGCAAAATATTTCTTGTGGGATGGCTCATTCTGCTTTTCCAACCGATGAGTGGGAGTCGCGGTCGGCCACCCACGGACCGGCCGCTTTCCCCACTCATGCTGCATGCGCGCACCTTCAGCGCAGTTAAAATCACGATCACAGACACATTGCAAAAAATTCTTGTGGCGCGAATCGGCCACAATCCTTAGTTCAAATTGGTCCTCTGTTCACACTCCATGCGTAAACGATCCGCGCGACGTGCAGCCAAACCAGGCTCGCAATACGCGCAAGCAAACAGACCATTAAAAAGTTAATTGGAATTCAGACAGACACGCAGCCGGGGCGGTAATAGGCTGCAAACCTTCCTGGTGACTATGCACCACGAATACAAACCCCGTAGCCGATACCCAATCTGCTCTCGGGAATGCATTCGAAGCGAAAATAATTCTTACGAGCTTGGAGAATTTGCCAATTATAAAGATTTTATCGGACGCGGCGTTTTCGCATGTGTCTCGAATCAGACAGGTTGCGCGAAATCACGAGACGCGGAATTGTGTGAACGAGAATCTGGCACGGCTTATGCGAATACACCGTTTTGATTGCGATTTCGCAAATGCAGTAAGTTGCGATCAAATCGATTGCAGGATACTTGTTTTTACATCATTGGCATCCGCGATGGCGGTGTCATCTCCACTGCCGCCAAACAGCGAATCGATCTCGCCGTCGTTGGCGGTGATGATGTCATTGCCGCCTTGTCCAAAAACCGTGTCCCGCCCCGGCCCGCCATCCAGCCGATCCCGCGAACTTCCGCCATCGAGATAATCCGCCCCGGCGTTGCCGAAGAGTCGGTCCAAGCCATTCTCGCCGAACAGTAAATCGGCGCCGCCGTTTCCGTTGAGGCGGTCGTTTCCGCCGCCGCCATAAATCCGATCCTTGCCGCCGCCGCCGGTGAGCGTGTCATCCCCCGCGCCGCCGACCAGGACATCTTTTCCATCGCCGCCGTTCATATAAACGGGGAGATCGATGGATGGATCGATCTGCATCCGGTCGTCGCCGCCCAATCCATTGAACGCCAATGACTTGATCCGTGCCAGTGGATAGATCGTGTCGATAAAGTTCACATCCACATGCACGCTATCACTCATGAAAGGCCTGATCGTCATCCCATCATTCCCCTCCGTCCCATCAAAAGAAAGATCAAACATCTGCGGCACGCTTAGCGTCGAATTGGAAAACGAAGAATTGTTACTGCGCGTGACTTCCACCACCTGCCTGTTAATGTCCGCCGTCGCGCCAAGAAAATACAAACCCGCCGCCGTCGTGCCCGGAATACGCAGCGACCCTTGAAAGGTATTCTGACTGAACGCCGCCATCCCCGATTGCAGAAACTGAGTCAATTGAATCTGGTGATTATCGTTGGCGTCCCGATCTATACTGAGAAAAATTTCCCCAACCGATGCCGGCGGCGCAGCGCTGACGCCATTGTTCTGCACCGTAATTGAATAGTTCAGCAGTCCGTTCGCCTGATCGTATGAAGTGATCTGCACATCACTCACGGCCAGATCGACCGTGAACAAGCGCCGTGTTTCCAGCGTTTCAAACGATAAAAATGTAAGTTGCCCCATGCCAAATCAGAACCCGCCGGCCCGAAAAGGTTTGACAAGAAATCTCGATGAAAGCCCCATGAAAATCCTGTCGAAATCACGCGGGCCAAACCGATGTTTTTGGCATCGGCGGACAGGTCCGGCGCAGGTTTTTGCATGATCTTGGCATCGGCGGCGTCTATAGAGGGAGCGCAATCGGGAAGGAGCCTCTAACTTGTCCATCAAACTCGCCTCGGTTAAAGTCATCAGGTCGTCCGACCCCGACCCAACCATCGGCATGAAGCTTGTTGTCACTATTCCCGCTTTGAACGAGGAAAAAACGATCGCGCAAGTGATCGCAGGCATTCCGCGCAATATCCCCGGCGTGGATGAAGTCGAAGTCATCGTGATGAACGACGGCTCGACCGACCGAACCGCCGAAATTGCCCAAAGAGCCGGAGCGATCGTCGTTAACCTCATTGGCAGGCCAGGTTTAGGATATGTCTTCCGCGCCGGCCTGGAGCGCGCCATGCGGCGCGGGGCGGATATCATCGTCAACATCGACGGCGACGGCCAATTTAACTCGGCCGACGTTGCCAAGCTTGTCCAGCCACTGCTGGAAGACCATGCCGATTTTGTCACCTGCTCCCGATTTGCCAACCCCGCGTTTCGCCCGGAAATGCCGGCGGTCAAATATCACGGCAATCGGGCCGTCACCAGCATCATCAACTGGGTGTGCGGCGGGACGAAATTCACCGACGTTTCCTGCGGCTTCCGGGCCTTTAACCGCGAGGCGGCTTATCGCCTAACGCTTTTCGGGCGTTTCACTTACACGCAGGAATGCTTCATCGACCTTTTCAGTAAAGGGCTTCGCATCGTCGAAGTGCCGCTGAAAGTTCGCGGCGTGCGCGAGCACGGCAAGAGCCGGGTCGCTTCCAACCTCTGGAAATACGCCACCAACTCGCTGCCGATCATTCTCCGCGCGATGCGCGACATCCAGCCGATGAAATTCTTCGGCGGCATCAGTGTGCTGCTCGGCTTGCTCGGTTTTCTGACCGGCGGGTTTGTCTCGGTGTGGTATGCGATTGGCGATCACGTGAAGAGCCTGGACAGCACCGGCAAAGCAGTCTGGCATGTCGTGCATCGCACTTCGCCGTTTACGAGTTTGATCCCCGTTTCAGGCGCGCTCTTCACCCTGAGCTTTTTGTTATTCGCGCTGGCGTTGCTGGCGGACATGCTTGGAAGACATCGGCGCATCAGTGAAGAATTGCTTTATCTCGCCCGTCGTCGAATTTATTCCAGCCGCCGCGCGACCAAGGTGATTTTGCCCAGCGCCGAAGAACCGCACGGCGCGATGGGCCCGACGCTGCATGATTCCTGGACGCTGCCGGTGATGAAGTCGGTGCCAACCGAACAAGTCGAAGCCGAAGCGGCGCAGGGCTGAACCTTCAATTTTCCATTTGATCTTCACAACGGTCTCGTGGCCGGCTTTGTCCGCAAACAGATCCGCCGGCATCGCCGCGCGAAGGACGGATTGCTGCCGCCGCGCGTGATGTCGCTGCACTTCCGACACTTGCCGCGTACTCGTGGCGTCGCATGGTTCACCCCATTGGTATTGAACGATTCACCCAGGCAGGCGTTGTGTGCCCCGCGCACGGGGCTCAGCCCGCATTGAAGCGGAACGCTTCCGCTTCCAAGTGGGCACTGGAATTTCCAAAGGGGCGCACTCCCCCGCGCTGGGGAAAGGACCAGAAGCGCTGCGGACGGCTTCCCGAGCGCGTGGGACGCGTCCCCGTGCGCTCGGCAACGAACGCCCCGCGCGGGGTGCACGGTTGCATTCATACGGTTTGAGATTGCTTCTCGCGCGCAAGTTCGGACCCTGTTCGGTTGCGCGACCCGCGTTGATGTGAGAGATTGCACGCTTCAGCAAAAGGAGTGTGCCGATGCATCTGACGGAACGAACTTCGGGGGACATTGCA
>DATAPK010000228.1:0-1834 GCA_036265245.1 Tepidisphaeraceae bacterium
CATCGCGACCGCTTCAATCTTGCTTGTCATCATCGGTATGCACTGGTTCAATCGAATCTCTCCCCAAACTCAGAATCCGAATATCCCGATTGCCATAAATACGTCTCATCCATCCGACATCGTGATTGGGCAACTCGATACTGATCCCACGATCTCGGAAAGGCTTGCTCTCAAACCCACTTCACCTCGCTGGGAGCATTTGAATGATGATGAATTGATCGAATCGCTCGCCGACGCCGGAGAGAAAGCGGGATTGATTCAAACGGATGGGAAAACAGAGCTTTTGACCGATGCGCTTCAGCCGCATTCATTGACCGGCGATTAAACCGCCCAAAATTAACCCACCGACGCCTGTTCCGATTCCTTATATCCACAGAACGTCAGCATCTTGGCCAGTGTCTCGCGCCAATCCGCCAATGGCAGCGGGCCGCCCCACAGCGCCTCGGCCTGCGTGGTGTCATACGTCCGGCTCGCGAGCAGCACCGGCAGCCACGCCTTGGCGAGCCTGGCATGCGCAGGCGAATGATCTTCCTTCTGGCCCAGCAGCGATGAATCGTATTCGCGATCATCCAGCAACTGCTGAGACGAAAACTGGAACAGATCGCCCAGCAGCACCGCGCGCTTTCCGGCGGCAGCATGATAAATGCTTCCCGGTTTGCTCGGCGAAGTCGTCGCCTTGCGAATCAACTTGGCCGCAAGTTCGGCATCGATGAGATCCACCGGCGTGTCAGGCCTGCCCGGAACAACCGGCATCTGCCCGCCGCCAAACCACTTCATCACATGATGAAACGCCCCCAAGCGATAAACCGCGCCGGTAATCGACGATCCGATCACGATGCCGACGCGCACAATCTCCACCGGCAGATCGGATGCAAGCACCACCTGCTCTGCCTCCCATTTTGTTCGCTCGTATGCGTTGGCAAAGGTTGGTTTTTCCAGAATCGGCTCTTCACGAATCAGTCCGGTCTGAATGCCTGCCGAGCAGATGGTGCTGACGAAGATAATTTTGCGAAGCCGCTTGCAGCGCCCGGCCAGATCAAGCAGCCGCTGCGTTCCCTGAACGTTGGTTTCCCAGTGCGTTTGCCCCTTGCCGCGGAAATTCGTGTCGGCGGCTGCGTGAATGATGACTTCCGTCTCCTCGATCAGCGCATCGCGCTGCGCCTCCGATAAACCCAGATGGTCGGCACAAAGATCGCCATCCACCAGGCCGACGCGCCTGCGAGGCGTGGGAAGCAGACTCCCGGATGCCGCCAGAACGGATTCCAGCGTTTCGATCCATCGATCGAATCGATGGCTGGCGGGGCAATCCGAAGACCGGATCAGGACATTCAATCGGGATGCGGCCCCGCTGGCGAGCAATTCTGCCGCAAGAATCGGGCCTAACGCGCCTGTGGCGCCGGTGAGAAATACGCTCTGGGCCATGTCTCCTCTTCAACACCCTTTATCGGACATCGGGGCGAAATCATATCAATCTCTGCGCGGAAGTCTCGCCCCTGGCAAGATATACCTCAAATTTGTATCGATTTTAAGTAAGCCCGGAGAGACCGCGATGGCACGATAGCGCGAAGAAAGCCACGAAGAAGAAATGTGAGCGATTAATCTTCGCGAAAGCATCGCGTCATCGCGCTTTCGCGGTCTCTTCGTATCGCAAGTCCTCTAAACTCTCCCAGCAACAATTAAATTCAAACGATCCAGAAACGCCCCAAGCACCCGCTCAGTTTGCGCCTTATCAAAATAACACTCCTGCCGCGTGACTGTGATGTTCATCTTTTTCCCCGTTGTCGTCGTCCCAAACGTCAGGGGCAACAACGCGCTGGTCGGGGCGATGCGAATG
>DATAPK010000229.1:0-7634 GCA_036265245.1 Tepidisphaeraceae bacterium
TCCAAAATCTGCACCCGCGCCCCGTCGCGCGGCTTTGCATCGCCGTCGAATACAACCACGCCGCGTTCAACCTTACCGGTGTACGTCATATAAAGCTCCCGTTGTCCGAATTATATCGTCTCTCTGGCGGAATGTGCAGCTTTGTATGAAGATCGATTCACGAAAATGCCCGGTAAACGCAAAAGTGCTCGCGAGAAGGATCTGACCAGTCGCTATCTGGATGGCGAGCTGGACGAGGATCGCATGGTGCATCAGCAGCGGTTTTCGGATCGGTCGAAGCATCATCAGCACAATAAAACGATCAAGACGGGGCTGTTGCGGGCGGCGGAGGAAGAGGCGCAGGTGGATCTGGCGACGCTGCCGGTTGGGCATGTTATTCAGGTTTATTCGTTGTTTTGTGATGTGATGCATGAAGGCACAACTTACCTGTGCGTGGTTCGGAAGCAGTTGATTCAGACGACCAGTGCGAGCGTGATTGTGGGGGATGAGGTGAAATTTCGGGCCACCGGGGTCACCGATGAATCGGGCCGGCCGGAGGCGGTGATTGAGGAGATTTTGGCGCGCCGAACGCTGCTGACGCGGGCAGATAGTTTTAAGGCGAGGGAATCGCATCCGATTGTCGCCAACGCGGAGCAGATGCTGATCGTCGCGAGCGTGGCAAAGCCGACGGTGAAATGGGGATTGATCGACCGCATGCTGATCGCGGCGGAAGCGGGCGGATTGGTGCCGATCGTTTGCCTGAATAAGCTCGATCTGCGCGAGACCGAGCCGGAGGAATTTGAATTTGCAACGGCGGCGCTGGCGCAATATGCGACGCTGCAGATCAGGACGATTCAGACATCGGTCGAGCAGAAACTCGGATTGGATGAGCTTCGCGAACTGCTTCGCGGGCGCACGACGGTGCTGGCAGGACACAGCGGCGTGGGGAAATCAAGTTTGATCCGATCGATTCAGCCGAGTTTGGATATTCGTGTCGGGGCGGTGAGCGGATTTAACGATAAGGGGCGACACACGACTTCATCGGCGAAGCGATATCCGTTGGATTTTGGCGGCGCGGTGATCGACACGCCTGGCGTGAAGCTATTTGGGCTGTGGAATGTGACGCGAGAAAATCTTCTGGGGTTTTTTCCGGATGTGGAGGCGGATGCAGCGCCGAAGTGGCGGATGGAAAGCTATGCGCGGATTGAATCATCTCTGACTGAATAATCGCTGGAGTGAATATGAAGCACGTTTTAGGAATGGTGGTGTGGTGCGCGTTGGTGGCGGTGTTGCTTCCTTATGGATGTGCGCAGCGTGCCGGAGAATCGAAGGCGCAGCCGGCTGCCGCCCTGCCGCCGGAGCAGGCGAATATTTTGCCCACCGAGGGCATGTGGCTGCCCAACGCGCTGCCGGTTTCGCGGCTGCGGCGGGATTTTAACTTCGCGCCGACACAGGCGTGGGCAGATCATTTGCGACTTTCGTCGGTGCGGATTGGGGCGTCGGGATCGTTTGTGTCGGCGGATGGGTTGATTCTAACGAATCATCACGTCGCATCGGAAGGATTGCAGAATATTTCCAAGGATGGCAAGGATTATGTAGCGAATGGGTTTCTCGCCAAGACGCGCGATCAGGAGATTCAACTGCCCGGCGAGCAGATTGAGGTGCTGGAATCGATCGAGGATGTGACGGCGCGGGTGAACGCGGCGGTGGATGCGAAGCTATCTCCGGATGAAGCGGTGAAGGCGCGGCACGCGGTGTTTGCGGAGATTGAGCGGGAATCGCTCGAAAAGACTGGCTTGCACAGCAATGTCGTCACGCTCTATGGCGGCGCGTTATATCACCTTTATCGATACAAGCGATACAACGACATCCGCGCGGTTTTCGCGCCGGAAGTTTCCAGTGCGTTCTTCGGCGGTGATCCAGATAATTTTGAGTATCCAAGATTTTGCCTCGATATCGCCCTGCTGCGGGCTTACGAGAATGGCAAGCCGGCGCATGTGGAGAATTATCTGAAGTTCTCGACGAAGGGCGTGGCGGATGGAGATTTGGTTTTTGTGAGCGGGCATCCGGGGCGGACGGATCGGCTGCTACCGGTTTCGATGCTGACGACAATGCGCGATTTCACGCTGCCGTTGCATATCGAGCAATTGGAGCGACGGGAGCGGGCGCTGATGGATTATTCGGCGCGAAGCGATGAAGCAAAGCGGCAGGCGCAGGAGGAGATTTTTTATATTCAGAATTCACTCAAGGCGTCACGCCCGCGACTGGCGGCGTTGAAGCAAGGCGTGATCGAGCAGAAGCAGCGGGAGGAGGATTTGTTGCGATCGCGGCTGCGCGAGCATGAGGATCTTCAGCATTTTGATTCGGCGTGGGGTCGGATCGCTGCGGCGGAGAAGGAATCTAAGAAGCATGCGCTGGAGCGATACTTCGTGGCAGACGGAAATGCATTCAGTTGGCAATTCTTTGGGAATACACGGCATTTGGTGAGGGCGGCGGCGGAGGATGCCAAGCCGGATGGGGAACGGCTGCCGGAGTTTACGAAATCGAAGCGGCAGGCGATGGAGGATGATCTGTTTGCGGATTATCCGTTTTACCCTGATCTGGAAATCGCGGAGATGACGACCACGCTGCAGATATTTAAGGACAAGCTGGGGAGTGATTCGCCGATGGTTCAGAAAGTGCTGATGGGTAAGGAGCCGGCGGCGCGGGCGAAAGAGTTGGTGAAGGGATCGAAGCTTGGCAGCGCCGCGGAGCGGAGGCGGATTTATAAAGGGGGAGCAGCGGCGATTGCATCGAGTACGGATTCGATGATTGAGCTGGCGCGGCTAGTGGATGACGATGCGCGGGCGCTTCGCCGGGAATATGAGGCCAAAGTACAGGAGCCGGAGACGGAGGCGCTGGGGGAAATCAATCGGGCGCGGTTCGCGCTGATGGGAAGCAATGATTATCCCGATGCGACGGGGACGCTGCGGCTGGCGCTTGGCGTGGTGAAGGGATATGAGCAGGACGGCCAGACAATCGCGCCGTGGATGACCATGGGCGGCGCGTTTGAGCATGAGAAACAACATGGGGCCGCCCCACCGTTTGCGTTGCCGAAGAGTTGGGCGGATGCGAAAGCAAAACTTGATTTGGACGTGCCGCTGAATTTTGTCTGCACGGCAGACATCATCGGCGGGAATTCGGGCAGCCCGGTGGTCAACCGCGCCGGCGAGTTTGTGGGCGTGATCTTCGATTCAAATCGCCAGGGCATCGTGGATAATTTCACCTATTCCGATGTGAAGCGGCGGGCGGTCGCGGTGGATAGCCGGGGGATTCTTGAGGCAATGAAAAAAATCTACGGGGCGGATGCGCTGGTTGAGGAATTGACAGGCACGGGATCAAAGTAATGCGGGAGATCAACTCTGGCGTGGCGATTGCGCGATCGCGGAATCTGTCGTGATGGTGCAAGCGGTATTTCAACTACCTTTTGACGGCGGTGTATGACGGCTTCCTTTCATCTTCATCAATTTAAACCGTTACGACCATGGTGGGCGATAATGCTGTCGCTGATTGCCGGCGCGGCGTGCTGGGTTGCGTTCGCAGTGTCAGCGGGGGCGCCGGCAGTGCTGGTCATGATCCTGTGCGTTTGCATGTTGGGCAGAATGGGAAAAAGCCGACAGGCGTTTTACGCAGGTCTAGCGACGGGGATGTTGATGTATGTTCCACATTTGTTGTTTTTTCGATCCATTTTTGGATGGAGTGCGATCGCGCTGTGGCTGGTGACGGGACTGCCTGTTGGGGCGTTTGTGCTGCTGCTGAGTTTAGCGCATAGGCGGTTGGGATATGCCTGGGCGTTCTGGTTAACGCCGGTGCTTTGGACGGGCGTGGAATATTTTCGGAGCGAACTTTATTACCTGCGATTTGCGTGGCTGCTGCCGGGGCAGGCGGCGGTGTTTTTGCCAGGCGTGCGGTTGGCATGGATCGGGGTTTATGGGCTGGGATTTATTTATGCGCTTGCCGCGGCCATGGTTGTGTGGCGACAAACGAGCGTTCGTGTCGCCGGCGTGATCGCGATGATCGTGCTGGCGATCCTCATGTATGCGCCAGGGCGGCCGGCGACGCAGACGGATGGGCCATTGCACGTTGCGGGGGTGCAGTTTGAGTTTCCGGAAAATCAGAAAGCGGCCGATGCGCTAGAGCGGCTGGCGACGGCGCATCCGGAAGCGCAAATTCTGGTGCTCAGCGAATACACGTTCGACGGGCCGGTGCCTGAGGTTGTGCGGGAGGTGCTGAGAAAATATCGCCGCTATCTGGTGGCAGGCGGCGTGAAGCGGCTGGATGCGAAGGATTTTTATGACATGTCGTTTGTGGTCGGCCCGGATGGGCAGGATGTGTTTGAGCAGGGGAAATCGGTGCCGGTGCAGTGCATGGATGATGGATTGTCCACGCCGCGGCGGCGCGTTTGGGAGTCGCCGTGGGGAAAGATCGGCATCGCGGTCTGTTACGATGTGAGCTACACGCGGGTGATGGATGATTTCGTTCACCAGGGCGCACAGGGGTTGATCATTCCAACGATGGATGCAGCCCATTGGGGCGAATACGAGCGGCGAATGCTGCACGGCCGAATGGCTCCGATTCGGTCGGCGGAATATGGGATTCCTGTCTTTAGCGTTTGGAGTTCTGGGGTGTCGCAACTGACGGACCGATTCGGAAGCGTGATTGCGACAGCGGGATATCCGGGGCAGGGAGAGATGATTGCGGGGCCGTTGAATCTCGGGCAACCCGGGCGGGTGCCGCCGGATCGGTGGCTTGCGATGGCGGCGACGATGGGAACGGGGGTATTTATTGCTTATCTGGTAGTGCGAAGGATTTTGGATAAACGTCGTGCGCGAGTTTTTTCGTGAATCGCGCTGTTGGCGCGCTCGCGACGATTTTTGCGATGGCGCCAGCAGGAAACAGCGTTATTTGTTTGTTGAGACGAATCTGATCAATTCACTTCGATTGTGTCGTGGCTGGGTGATATCGGTGCGCCATCACTTCGCTGAAGCGTTGTTGGATTTCGGCCTCAGCATCGGCGCTGCTGGGGTAGTGGCCGGTGTTTATTTCGTCGGCGGTGTCGTTCATCGCTGCGGTAAGGCTTGTCATCAGCTTGATCTGCTCGGCGATCGTTTCGGGCTTGCCGCCGGCGTAGTCTGTCAGCACCAGCTTCCAGCCAGTTGCAGTTTTGCGAAACTTTAGCGGTTTAACGTTTTGGCTGAGTTGTAGTATCGATTCATCGCCATCATCTTTTTGTGTGGCCGCGTCGATCGCGCTGGCATCTTCGTGGCTGAGGGCGCCAGCACCGAGCTTATCGTTCGCCGAGCCGAATTTATTCTTTGCAGCGTCGGCGAGATGCTTGCCGGCGACGATCACATCGACCAAAACGCCTGCGAGTTGCTGTTGCTGCGGGTCGGCGTCGACCAGCAGGCAATCGCGCATGGCGGCGGTGTCGGAATTGCCCATCGCTTCGTAAAAGCTCTTGGCGGCGGATTTTGGAGTGGAAAGATCGACGGCGGCAGAGGCCGGCAACGACGACAGTAGCAAGCCGCCTAACAGGAATATTCGGATCATCATTTTCATATAGAGAGTTTAAGCATTGGAGAGATAAATTGAGATATTTTCGTGACAAATAATCGGATTCTCAGTCTTTTTGCAAGATCGCCAGGAAGTGATCCGAAAATTCGGTGCTTCGCGGGACGGGCCCGGAAGCGATGTCGTCCAGTCGTTTGGGGAGTGGGATTCGCAGGCGAACCAGCAAACGGAGAATCCTGTAAGCCCAAACCCATCGCCAGAATCGTTTGGCGCCCCGGCCAACCTCGAAGTGCATCGACTCTTCGAAATGAACCAGCTTCAGGCCGGCGAGTGCGCCGGCGGTTTCGATCGATTTGCGATTGAAGAAACCAACGTGCTCGACAATGCCGCAATACGGATGGCGATTGCCGAAGCGCTGCCAATCAGGCGAATCGGTGTTGCCGGTTTCAATCAACATAATTCCCTTGGGCATGAGCAGATCGCGCAAGCGAGCTAAGTCGGCAACAGGGTTTATCAAATGCTCCATGACATCGAAGATGACTGCAGCGCCGAATTTCGAGGCATGCTGAGTCATATCGACTTCTTGAGGCGTGGGTCCGATGATTTCTACGCCGCGCGATCGGGCGATTTCAGCGGCATGGGTGGAAGGCTCGATTCCAGCCTTGGCCCATTCAGGGCCCAGATATTCCAGGAAGCCGCCGCTATAGCAGCCGAAATCCAGTGCGCTGCGAGCGGGCGCGAAATCTTCGAGCAATTGTTTCTTGTGGTCGTAAAAACGCTTTTTCGCAACTTCATCACCTGTCCCCCACTGATTGACAGAGCGACTGTAGCAATCGATCAACCGGCTTTCGGGAATGCGTGGATAGACGAATTGATATTCACAAACCGGGCAACGCTGATGGCGCAGCGGCAAATCGGACAGATCGATAGGCACGCCGGCCACTTTCAGCGGCTTGCGATGGGCAGGCGGCCCGCAATCGATCGTTTCAGTCGACCCGCAAACAGGACAGGCAATAGAATCCATCAGTTTTTCGCTCCACGGAAAGAGCGCGCAACCCGCACCAGCTTTCTCCGCAAACGCTCCGGCAGACGAGGCGGGAGATAAAATCCCTGCTCGGTGACTTTCTCCGCCCACGAATCGCGAATGACAAAAGAAGGATGCTTCAAGGGAAAAGGCGTCTCTTGAAGCGGCTTTTCGGCGTAGGGAACATACCCACGCGTATGAGCGGCATCGGGCCCAAACCCGATGTTGGAAATCATGTTGTTATTGGGAATGACAGCCAACCCGGAATTCACCCAGAGGGTGAAGATCCACTGGTAGTCCCATGTGTCGATGTTTCCGTCGAACGTGTGCTGCATCATCCGCCGCCAATAATCAACGAGAACGGGCTCGCGAAAGATGTCTTTAAGCCACCCTCCGTCGCGCACTTGCGGCCAGACTTTCATATCGGGATCGTAAAATTTCCAGGCCCGCCTCCAGCTTGCCCAGCCCCAGATATGCGCATAACGCATAAAAAAATAACTGTCGGAGGAGCGGCGCTGGCCAGAAAGGAAATTATCGCCACAGATTGTCATCACGCGCGTGTCGTCTTTGTATCGCTCCAGCAGTTCTTCGCAATATGAAAAGAAACTGGGATGCGGCAGGCAATCATCTTCCAAAATGATCGCTCGCTCAACCTGCTCGAACACCCAACTGATGCCCGATACGACGCGCCGCTTACAGCCCATATTCTGCTCGGCGAAATTGTGCTGGACATCGCATTGCCAGTCCACCTGGGCGACGATTTCCCGCACGGCGCGGCAGCGATCGGCTTCGCCTGGCCGGTTGTCGCGCGGGCCGTCCGCGACAATCAGCAAACGCGCCGGACGCGCGGCGCGGATCGCATTGAACACGCGTTGTGTCGGCTCGGGACGGTTGAACACCAGCATGGCCACCGGGGTGTTCATCGGATTCGCCCAAAGTTAAAAACCATCGCCCGCAATTGCATCGGCAGCATTCTGCGCGTTCCACTTACGAAAACCAGAGAGAGCGTCACGGCAACGAATTGTGCAAGCAGCGTGGCCCAGGCGGCGCCGACTCCTCCATAACGAGGAATCAGAACCAG
>DATAPK010000230.1:0-3433 GCA_036265245.1 Tepidisphaeraceae bacterium
CGGCCAGGAACGCGAAGAGCGTGCTGCCCATCATCACATAGTGAAAGTGGGCGACGATAAAGTAAGTATGCGTCAGGTGAATGTCGGTGGACATGGAGGCCAGGAAAAGGCCGGTCAAGCCGCCGATGGTGAACAGGTAGATGAACCCCAGGGCGTAGAGCATCGGCACATCGAGGCGGATGTCGCCCTTGTACATGGTGCCGAGCCAGTTGAAGACCTTCACAGCCGAAGGGATGGCGACGGCCATCGTCAGCAGGCTGAAAATCGAGGCCGACAGCGGCGACTGGCCGCTCACGAACATATGGTGGCCCCAGACCAGAAAGCTGACCAGTGCGATGGCCAGCGAACTCATGGCGATGAAGTTGTAGCCGAATATATGTTTGCGGCTGAAGGTCACCATCACTTCGGAGATGACGCCCATCGCAGGCAGGATCATGATGTAAACAGCGGGATGGGAATAGAACCAGAAGAAGTGCTGGAACAGAACCGGATCCCCGCCCTGCGCGGGATCAAATACACCCACGCCGATTACGCGCTCGGCAGCGAGAAGCAGCAGGGTAATGGCCAGCACAGGAGTCGCCAGAATCTGCATGATGCTGGTGGCGTATAGGGCCCAGAGAAAAAGCGGCATGCGGAACCAGGTCATGCCCCTGGGCCGAAGGGTGTGCATGGTCGCGATGAAATTCACGCCCGTAAGGATCGAGCTGAATCCGAGGAAGAATACACCCATGACGGCCATGGTGACCGACCCATTGGCCTTGGCGCTGCTGTAGGGGGTGTAAAAAGTCCAACCCGTATCGAGCCCCCAGCCGCCTGGAAGGGTCTGGCCCGTCAAGGCGTGCCACACGCCGCTGAACAGGACATAAACGAAGAAAACACCGCCAATCCAGTAAATCCAGAGACTGAGAAGATTAAGCCGGGGAAATGCGACGTCCTTGGCGCCCAACATCATGGGGAGGACGAAGTTTCCCATGATTGCCGGAACCGCGGGGATGATGAACAGAAACACCATCACCGCGCCGTGCATGGTGAAAAAGTTGTTGTACAGGTTGTAGCTTGAAGTTGCGGCCGCAGTGTTGTCGTTGGCGTGGGGACTCCAGAGCATGGTACGCAGCGCCACGGCGAAGAATCCGCCGAATGCAAAGAACGTCACGACTCCGAGCATGTAAAGCAGACCAATGCGTTTATGGTCCAGCGTGAAGATCCACGACGCCACGCCCCGGCCGTGTGTGAGATAATTATCGCCCGGGCCATGATCGTCGGCGTGCGCATTCGCGCCGTCGTGACCGTGGGGCAAGGGACCTGTTATGGCAGACATCTTAAAACTCCGGTCGAAATTCTTTTACGACAACGCAAGGCTTCCAACGCCCTCATCACTTATTCGACGGCTGGGTTGACACATCCACAGACGGTGCTGTTGCGGGCGCACTCGAATTAGCGCCCGCACCTGCATGCTTCACCAGGCCAACCTTCTTACCTGTCGTCAAATCTCCGCCCTTGGTGCTCAGGGAACGGATGTACCAGGTCAGTGCCGTCACATCATTTGGCTTCAATTTGGAACCAAAATCCTGCGGCATTTTATCTTCGTATGTTGCAACAATTTTCTTACTCGGCTGAAGGATCGATTCGACAATGTACGCATCATCGGCCAACACGGTTCCTCCACCAACCAGTGGAATTTCAAAACCGTAAACGTCCTTCCAGCTCGGCCCGGTGCTCCGGCTGCCGTCGAGGGTATGGCACTGCGCGCATCCCATTGTCTTGTAGAGCGCTGCTCCGCGGTCGATCAGCGAGACCTTGTCCTCCCACACAAGCTTGTCTTCCATCCAGTGATCGAAGTCGGCCTGGCTCTGAACGACACACTTGGCAAGCATGATCGAATGGCCGGTGCCGCAATACATCGCGCAATAGACGTCGTATGTTCCAGCCTTTGTCGGCTCAAACCATTCCTTGTTGTAGCGGCCCGGAACCACGTCCTTTTTCATTCGAAAGGCGGGAACGTCCAGATCGTGAATGACATCGGCGGAGTTCAAGATCATTTCGGTGGGACGGTTGATCACCAGATGCAATTCATCGTCCGTCAGGCCAGTGTCATAGGTAAAAGTCCACTTCCACATCGCGCCATTCGCCATGACGCGATCAGCATTGGGCGGGACGACATTGGCGTGCAAATATCCGCGAAAGCCGTAATAGAAAATCACCAGCACCAGCAGCGTCGGCAGAATCGTCCAGGTCAGTTCCAGGGCGGTGCTGTGGCCGGCGGTCGGATCATGCGGTCGGCCTTCCTTATGGCGATATTTAAAGATGAAGAAGATCAGCATCGCCATGATCAGCGACGAGAAGAAGATGTTGACGGCGAGGATGAAGTAGAAAAGCGGATCGTGCGCGTCGGCATTTTTTGATGCCGCTTCGGGGAGCCAGATTGAGGCCAATAGTGCTTGCAACATAGACTCAGCTTTCACTCGCTTCGTTCGCTATCAACAATACCCAGTCGTCAATTCTTCCCGGGCGGCCCGGCTGATCCGCCATGATGTTCGTTCATCAAGTGCCGCACGATGAATCCGCAAAGCAGAAGGATCGTCAGCAATCCTCCGAGCTTCATCAGGTTGATCGCCGCCAGGGCATATTTGCCCTGATGTCCGTCATACTGAAAACATGTGAGAATAAAAGAATCGGCGGTTGATCCGATCTTGCCGGCCGATGCCTCGACAAGGGAAAGACGCAGCGTCTGCGAATCGAAATTCACGCCATAAAGGTAGCGGCAGATCTTTCCTTCCGGCGAAGCGATGACGATGACCGCCGGATGGGAATATTGCTGAGCCTGTCCAACCCACCGATATTCAACGCCCGCAGCTTCCGTCACGCGGTCAATCTGAAGCTTGTTCGAGGTCAACAGATGCCACGCATTTTCCGAACCATCGCGGGCATATTCATGAATGAAACTATTTTTCTTCTGAGCCGCCAGCTCCGGGGTTTCCTTTGGGTCGATGCTCAGGAAGACGATGTCGTAATCCGGCCCGGCATCAACTTTCACCTTCTTCAACGAATCCACCAACCCGCGGGAGAGCTGGCTGCAGAGCATCGGACAACGGAAATAGCCAATTTGCAAAATAACCGGCTTGCGATGCCCGGAAAAATACTCGCGAAGCTGAACTGACTTTCCAGATTCATCGGTGAGCCAGGCATCCAAGGGAAGCGTGGCCCCCAAATGTTCGTTGACGGAAACTTTCTTGTCCGCCTCGGGAATGTAGATCGTCTCGGGCGCGCCAGGACCCGTTCCATCTGCGAAGCCAGCCCGGCTGGTCGACACCGCGCCCATGCACAGCAGGGCAATCCCTGCGAGCGTTTGGACCAGAGGATGTCGGATGACGTTCTTCACGATTTGCTCATTATCCCGCGGTGGCCGGTTGCGTTGCCGGCAGCTTGCCATGAG
>DATAPK010000231.1:0-6257 GCA_036265245.1 Tepidisphaeraceae bacterium
CAAACGGCGGCGCGTTTGATGAGACGAGTGACATCGCCAGCGACGAGGAGATGATCGATTTCCAATTCTCGCTTGATGCGATTGATCAGCATGTCAGCGGTGGCGTCGCCGGGCAGTTTTCCGATTCGGCCGATGCCAACACCTTCCGGCGCGGCGGCCAATTGCACCAGATCAAACGCGGGCTCTTCGTAGGGATGGGTTTGCTTGAGCGCGCGAATGATGTCGTCGATTCGGTTGAGGGGGACGACCGTTTCCAGGCGGATTTCTTCAGCTTGTTCGAATTTGCCGGCTTGGCCGACGGTTGGATTTGTGCCGGGTTCGCCGAAGAATGTGCCGGTGCCCGGCGTGCGAAAACTGCATGAGGAGTAATCTCCAATGCGACCGGCGCCGGCGGCGAAGAGCGACTCGCTCACTTTTTCCTCTGCATTCGCCGGCACGAACGTTACGAGCTTGTATTGCTTTGATGCAGTTTGCGATGATTTAAGCGGCGATCGATCGATCAATGCAAGGATATCGGCTAGCAGATCGTTTGTGCCGCCGCTGGCGACATCAAGGGCAGTATGTGGCGAGTAAATCGCAACGCCGCGGCGGATGGCGTCGAAAATCAGCGAGTTGCTGGTGAGGCGTTTGATCGTTTCAAAGATCGGCGGATGGTAGGCGATGACGCAGTCGCATTTTTCAGTCCGCGATTCATCGGCGACGGCGGAGGTGTAATCAATCGTAAGCATCGCGCGCGAAACCGATTGCTCGGGATCGCCGACGAGCAGGCCGACGTTGTCCCATGATTCGGCGTAGCGCGTTGGGGCGATCTCTTCAAGCGCGGCGATCAGATTTTGTAATTTCATCCCAACAGATTACCTTGCTCTGGCTCTTGTGAGGAGTCGACATGTTAGCCATCTCGGGGCTTTTCACGACGATCTATCCCATATTCTGTGGCTTTCTAATCACAGCGGTGCTGGCATCGTGGATTCTATTTGTATGTCTGGTGGCGGAGCGGGTGCGGCGAACGACGCGCACGCGATCCCATCCTGAAATTCTGCCAACGACGCTCGAACATTTGCCAACGACATTCAGGCCTCAACTGGGGGAGAGTATTGAACAAATGCGAAAGCTCGGATTTGTGGTGGTGGCCAATGTGTCGATGCCGGAGTCGGGGGTTGTGCGGCAGGTGACGCAGTGCCTGCTGGTGAATCGGGCCACGCAGGAAAGGGCCGGGATTGTCTGCCAAGTCTGGCAGACGCAATATAATCGGTTTGTTGCATTTGTGACGGAATTTTCAGATGGCACGGAGATCAAGACGGATGATCGAGCGACCCAGAGCGAAACGTCGATTCCGAAAATGCATCTGTTTTCGGTGAAGGAGGCGACGGTTGAGCAATTGTACGAAAGTCACGCGGCACGGGTGTTGGAACTGGAGCCCAAGGGAGCGGAGCGCGTGATGCCACCGGAAGGACAGGAGGCGGAGTATGTTGCGAAGCGGCACGCGGCAGCGCGGGCGGTGAGCATGCCGAAAAGGGGATTCGTGCTAGATCCGACCGGGCAGTGGTATCAGTTGAAACGAACCAAGGCGTTGAGTGTGGCGGCGAAGTACGTTTGGCCGCTGCGAATATTCTTTCGAAGGCGGATGCAAAAGGGATTTCCGATTGAATCAGCGCCGACCGATCAGGCAGCGCCGGCGTCCTCGACCGCGGACTGATATTGCGAGGCCAGTTTTTGCGTGAGCGGACCGGGATTCCCATTTCCGATTTCTTTTCGTTCGATTCGACAAACCGGCATCACCCCCATGATGGAGTTGGTAATGAAGACTTCATCCGCATCGAGCAGGCGATTCACGTCAATTGCGGAAGTTTCGACTCCGATATTTTCTTTGCGAGCAAAGTCAAGGATTGCGGCGCGGGTGACGCCGGGGAGGACATTGCTTTTTGGATAGGGCATCGCGTCGCGAATCGCGGGATCTTGCATTTCGCGAGGCGTGGGCGGAGTGATGAGCTTGTCGGCTTTGACGATGAAGACGTTGCTGATGCTGCCGGATTGAAGGTAGTTGTGGACATTGAACCAGAGCGCTTCGCCGGCACGGCGGGTGTTGGCGGATTTGAGGGCACTGAGGCGGGAAAAATAATTGAGCGTCTTGTGGCCGGCCTGTACGTCATAGGGGTTTAGTTTTTGCTCATCGAGCAGGATTACGGTCATGCCGCTTTGATAATACTTGGTGGGATAGGGCTCAAATGGCGCGGCGGTGAGGAAGGCGGTCGGTTCGAGACGCATGCCGTGAAGCGGATCGTCGGTCGCCATGCCACGAGTGACGGTGAGACGCAGGCGAGCGTTGGAAAGATCATTTTTGGCCAGCAATTCTCGCGTCGTAGCAATCAATGTCGCATCGCGATGTTGCAGGGGGATGAAGAGCGCCTCGCAGGATTCGCGGAGGCGGGCCAGATGTTGTTCGAGTCGAAAGACGCGGCCATTGGCGCTTCGCATGGTGGTGAAGACGCCGGCAGCGTGGAGAAGACCGGTGTCGCGGATGGAAATCATCGCGGCGGATTCGTCGAGGAAATTTCCGTTGAGCCAGATATGAGGCATTTATACTCTCAGCTTACAGCGGTGCAGGGGAACCTTTATTGTTTAACGAGGCCGCTTGCGGCGGGCGAACTCGCCGCAAGCGGCGTCGCCAAACATATCAGAACGTTGAAATTTCCGCGCGATCGACGGCGCGGGGAATACAGAGAACCAACACGGCTCCGCAAGCGAGCGCCGCGGCGACGATGAGCAGGCCGGAGTAGCCGCCGGTGGTGTCTTTGAGCCAGCCGATGGCGTAGGGGGCGACGAAGCCGGCGAGGGCGCCGACGGAGTTGACAATGGCGATGCCCGCGGCGGCGGCGCTGGCGCGGAGGAAGCGAGTGGCGAGCGCCCAGAATGGGCCGAGCGAGCCGAAAATTCCGATGGCGGCCAGCGAGAGGGCGAACATGGTGGGCACGGTTGAATGGCAGCGCGTGATCAGCACCACGCCACACGCGGCGATGATGGCGGTGGTGGCGACATGCCAACGCCGCTCGTTGTGGCGGTCGGCATGATGGGCGATCAACACCATCGTCACCGCGCCGACGATCGATGGAATGGCGGAGAGAAATCCGATCTGCAAATCGCTCACCGCGGTGACCGATTTAATGATCGACGGCACCCAATACACAAATCCATACAGGCCCATGATGATCATGAAGTAGATAACGCTCAGGAGCCACAGGCGGGAATCAGCGAGCGCGTCGCGCATCTCGGCGACGTGATGTTGCGAATGCTGGGTTTCGCGGGCGAGTTCGTTTTCGAGGATCTCTTTTTCAGCGGCAGTCAGCCAGCGTGCCTGCGAGGGTCGATCGGGCAGGATGAACCAGGTGATGATGCCGAGCAGCACGGGGATGATGCCTTCGAGCAGAAAGAGCCATTGCCAGCCGTGCAGATTGGCGATGCCTTCCATTTTCATCAGCACGCCGGCGAGCGGATTGCCGACGATGCCGGAGACAGCGGTGGCGGTGAGGAATGTAGCCAGCACGCTGGCTCGGCGGCGCGAGGGTATCCAGTAGGTCAGATAAAGAACGATGCCGGGAAAGAATCCCGCTTCGGCGGCGCCGAGGAGAAATCGCAGCCCGTAAAAACTTTGCGGGCCACGCACGAACATCATCGCGCCGGAAATCAGGCCCCACGTCAGCATGATCCGCGTGATCCAGATACGCGCGCCGACGCGCTGGAGAATCAGGTTGCTCGGCACTTCAAAGATGAAGTAACCAATGAAGAACATGCCGGAAGCCAGGCCGTAGGTACGATTGGAGATTCCAGTGTCGGCCAGCATCTGAAGCTTGGCCATCGCGACGTTGGTGCGGTCGAGGTAATTGACGATGAAGAGCAGGCAAAGAAACGGCATAAGCCGGCGGATGATGGTGGCGATGATGCGGTCTTCATCTATGCGCGTTGCGTAGTCGAGTGTGGTGAGATCGGGCGAGGTTACGGGGGTGGTTGAGGACATGGGTTTGGCTAGGGATGCCCCGCGCATTGTCGCAAGGGAGGGAGGGAAAGCCAAATCCGAGTCGAAGGAATTTCGTTGGGGAGGCGATACTCTGGTGCTTGCGGTTTAGCGGATTAGCGAAACCAACTCATTTGATCCGCGAAGCCGCAAGCGGCGTGGATGCGGTTATTGCTGCGGTGGGTGAATTGTATTGTCTCACGCAGCCTTTGCGGTGCTTTGCCAACTCAATACCTCAAACAACGGCGGCACGTTGGATTTGCCTTTGAGGGTTGTTTGGCCCATCGCGCGGCAATGGAAGCCTTCGCCGAGGTGTTGGTGGGTGGCTTGGGTGATGAGCAGGGTGGTGCCGAGATCTTTGTTGGCGGCTTCGACGCGCGAGCAGGTGTTCACGCCGTCGCCGATGACGGTGTATTCGGCGCGATCTTTCGTGCCGATGTTGCCGACGACGACATCATCGGTGTGAATGCCAATACCGATGTGGATGGGGTCTTTGCCTGCGACGGATCGCTGGCCATTGAGCTTTGCGAGTTTGGCTTTCATGCGCAGGCCGGCAAGGACGGCGCGGGTTTCGGGGTTGGGGGCGTCGTCCATAGCGCCGAAGGAGGCCATGATTCCGTCGCCGATGAATTTATCGAGCACGCCGCCGTGCTCGATCACGGCATCGACCATTTCGGAAAAATAATCGTTGAGGAATTCGACGACCTGCTCCGGGGCCATCTTTTCAGACATCGTGGTGAAATTTCGGATGTCGGCGAAGAGAATGGTGACGCGCTTCTTCTGGCTGGTGAGATCATGCTCGCTCTGAGCTTGCAGAACACGTTCGGCGACTTGGGTGGTGACATATCGGCCGAAGACTTTTTTCACGCGTTCGCGTTCCTGCAGGCCTTTGATCATGTCGTTGAAGGCACTGGCGAATTGGCCGATTTCGTCCTGGCCAGTGAGGGGCGTGCGGACTTGCAAATCGCCTTTTGTGACGCGAGCGATCACGCCTAGCAGATCGCGCAGGGGCCGCATGAGGATTCGCGCCAGCCCAAGCGCGACGGCGGTCCAGATCAGAACGACCGCCGCAGTGGCGATGGCGAGGATCTTTTCCAGATGGATGACGGGGGCCATCGCCTCGGCGTTGTCCATTTCGGAAATCAAGATGATGGGTGAGCCACCTTCGGTGGCCGGGCTGGCGATTTGTCGGAAAATATACAGCCGCTCGACGCCGGACTGGTTGACGGCGGTGAGCGATCCGACGCCAGTAGTCTGGGCGGCCTGGAAAATGGGTTGATCGGAAATGCTCGTGCCGATGTGATCGGCGTCGGGATGGGCCATCACCCGGCCTTTGAAATCCGCGAAGACGGCGCGGCCGGTTTTGCCGAATTGAAAGCCCGCGATCATTTCTTTCATCGCGGTTTGCAGGTCGTATCGCATCGTCATCACGCCGGCGATTGTGCCGTCTTTGTCGATGCAAGGGGCGCTGAGCGCGATGACCTCGCGATTGAATGTGTCGGAAACATACGGCGAGGAAATATAAGTTTTGCCTTCTAGTGCGTAAGCAACGGCGACGCGATTGACGGGCTCTTTGGCGGCATCGCGCGCATCGGTGACGAGCAGTTTGCCATCACGATCCAGCACTGAAATCTGCAGTAGCCGGCGGTTGAACGCCTGAAGCGTGTTGAGCAATTGCGTAACCTGCTCGGGCTGTTTTGAAGCTTGGGCGACAAGCGAAGCATCAGAAATATTGCCGAGTTTGGTGACGGCGGTGGTGATATCCTGGCGAAGTCGCTGTTCGGCGAGGCCGCCGATCTCTGAGAGCATGTTGACTTGTTGATCGACGACGATGTGGCTTGCTTCGGTCTTGGCCCACGTGCCAAGGACGAGCGCGGTGATCGCGCCTGCGCCGGCCAGTGCAATCGCAAGCATCACCGCGAAGCCGCGGCGTAGGCGAGAGAACCATCGGCCTCGCGCGGCGCAGAAGAGCAGCACGATGAATCCAGCCAACACCGAACAGACGATCCATTGCAGCATGTGAAACCCTGGCCCGATAACACGAAGGTCGATTGACGCAGGCGTATCTTCTTGTTTCGGCCGTTTGGAAGGCGGGCTTGTGAGGAAGTGGCGGCTTTGGATTGAGATCAATCACATTCCAGGCGACGAAATATAGGCCCCGTATAGCTGGGCAACGCTTTCGCGAAGCAGCACGAGGAATGTGAAGACCCCAAGGATCGTACCAAACGGAAACCACAGGCACATCAGG
>DATAPK010000232.1:0-6574 GCA_036265245.1 Tepidisphaeraceae bacterium
ACCCACACGGCGCCATCATCAGAAGCTTCGAATTTGGCATCGCCTTCAGGATACGCCCCCAACAACCCAGCATGGCGCTGTTCACCTTGGCGAAACTGCACAGACACCCCAAGGTGATCTTTCCAGATGACAACGCCGGCAGCGCGTTGACCCACGGCTGATCGCTCATTGGTTGGTAACACCAGAACGAATGCGGCAGGCGAATCGACTGCTCGGAGTAAAACCCATCGTTTGATCCCAACGGATCGAGATACGGATCGGTCAGGCGATAGTCGATTGCCTCCAGCCCGGTTGTGCCGGGATAGCCGGCGAAGGTGAATTGAACCGGCGCGGGCTTGCGTGCGAAAACCAGCAGGCGATTATCGCGGCTGTGCAATGTTAAATCGACAAGAATGTCGATCTGGTCGCGCTCGATCAACTCGGCGACATCCGCATCGCGATGCCCAACGATGTTGCGCCATTCGTCGGCGTAGCTGCGGAATCGCTCGGTCACGGCATCCGTTCGCGGGGAGTTTGAATAGCAAGTCACTTGAAACTGCGAATGATCGTGATGCGCAAACAGGGGCAGAAGATTGATCCCCAGCACATGGTCCTGAAAATCCGGCGAGACATATCCGATGCGAAGCTGTCTTTCGGGAGAAGCGTCATTGCGATGCGGGCGATTCTGCCGCAGCAGAGGCCGGGCGAATCGATCGTTCCAGCGGCGATGCTCTTCCAGAATTTGTTCGCCGCTAAAATCATGCCGGAAATTCAAAGCGAAAAGCCGATTGCTGGCGGCCAAAAGGTGATTGGGCTGAATCGCCAGCGCGCGATCGTAACGCGCGATGGCCTGCTCGATATCACCGATTCCTTTGAATGCGCTGGCAAGCTGAATGTGCGCTTCAACATCGTTTGGATTCAGCGCCAGCGCCTGATCGAGCGCGGTGAAGGCGGCGTCGAAATCTCCACGTAGCACCAGCGCGCCGCCAAGATTGCGATGCGCCTCGGCGGAGGCGGGTTGAAGGGCCTGGTATTTTTTGAAGTGAACAATCGCCTGATCGATCTTCCCCTGAGAGAGCAGCGCGTTGCCGAGATTGTTGTGCGCTTCAGGAAAATCGGGGCGCAGGGCGATTGCCTGATTGAGTTCAGTGATGGCAGAATCGGTCTGGCCTTTCACGATCAGGAGCGTTCCAAGCATGAAATGGGCCTGCGGATGGTCGGGAGTTGCGGCGAGAAGATCGCGACAGCCGGCGATCGCTTCATCAAAGCGACTCGCCGACGCGAGTTTAATAATTGCGTCGATCAGCGCTTGTGTATTGGTCGCTGATGCAGCAAAAGACGTTTGCACGGCGGCGGGCGCGGTCTCACACCATTCCCGCCAGATCATCCGATACGCATCTTCCACGTCGAGCACGAACGACTTCGCATCGGTGACGACCGAATCGCTCATCTTCTGCCGCAGCCCGGATCGAAGCTTGGCCAATCCCGGCAAATCCATCGTCAGCTTGGCGGCGATCTCGATGTATTGCTCTGGCGATTGCGCGATCAACTCCTGCAAACCTAGATTCGTCAGCACACTGGCGCTCAGCCGCTGGCAATAAGTTGAACCCGCCAGCGTGACGACCGGCACACCCATCCAGAGCGCGTGGCAGGTGACGGTGTGGCCTGTGACCGGAAAACTATCGAGAACCACATCGACGCGATTGTGCAGGGCGAGATATTCGCCAAAGCTCTGCTGATCCAGAAGAGTAAGACGATCGCGCGCGATGCCGCGCTGGTCGAATATCCGGTGAATCGATTCCTGAACTGTCGGATAACGCAACCCCGCGGCGACGATCATCAATCGTGAGTCTGGCACGCGCGCCAGCACGCTGGCCCAGGTCTCCAGCAGTGGCGGATTGATTTTGTGAGGCCCGGCGAAGCTGGCGAAGGTGATGGATCGATTCGTCTCGGCCGGGAGTGGGCCCACCGCCGGCGCGTTGGCGGGCGGCTGGTAACAGGCGAATGTCTTGGCCAGCCAAAGTAGCCGCTCGCTGTAAAATTGCCCAGCCTGATCGGGTGGATCGGCGATCACGTCGGTCATCCGGTAGTCGATCGCATCCGAACCCGTCGTGTCGATATATCCCAGGTAGCTGACCTGAATCGGAGCAGGCTTGCGGGCGAAGAGCAGCAGGCGATTGCCACCCGTGTGGCCCGCGAGATCGACGAGGATGTCGATCTTGTCATTACGAATCATCCGCTCAACCTCGTCATCGTTTCGGCCGCTGATCTCTCGCCAGTTCGCAACATAACTTTGCAGACGGGTCGTCACTTCATCGCGCTTGTGCAAGTCGGCGTAGCAAAACACTTCAACCTGATCTCGATTGTGCCCGGCCAGAAGAGTCTCAATGAAATACGCCACCGAATGCGTGCGAAAATCCGGCGAAACATAACCCACACGCAGGGGCCGATCGGGATTTCGGTCGTTATGGTGCGGCTTCCTCAACTGGGCCAGCGGCTGAGCGAAGGATTTATTCCACGCGAGATGCTCGCGATAAATCGCCTCCGCATCATAAGGCGTTTGAAAATGCAGGTGATACACCAGGCTCGTATGCGCATCGCGATAGTGCGGCGCGATCTGAATCGCCTGACGTAAGGAGGCGATCGCTTCATCAGTCTGTCCGATCTCAATCAGCGCCAAGGCAAGATTGGCATGGGCCGACGCGAAGCTCGCCCGCAGTTTGATCGCCTTCCGATGCGCTGCAACAGCTTGCTCGGGCTGCCCGCTAATCCGCAAAGACATGCCCAGGCCATCGTGCGCTTCGGGCAGGCTCGGCCGTTGCGCAATCGCGTTGCCAAACGCGGCGATGGATGCATCAAGCTCTCCGCGAAGGGCCAAAGCGATCCCCAGATTGGTATACGCTTCAGGAAAATTGGTTTTGAGTTCAACGGCGTGACGGAGCGCGGGAATCGCCTGCTCAGGCCGATTCAGATTCATCAAAGCCTCGCCCAAATCCGCATGGGCCAGTGCGTTGTTGGGATCGATTTGAATGGATTGCCCGATGAGCTGCGCGGAGATATCCGGCCGGGCAGCGCGGTGTGCGAGCTTACCAAGCAGATGTAGCGCCGCCGGTTCATTCGGATCGCTTGCGAGGATTTGCCGGCAGAGTTTCTCCGCATCCGGAAATCGCCCGGCATTGAAATGCGCGCGGGCCTCTTCCAGCATTCTTACAGCAGGTGATTTGCCAGACTGATCCATGAGCCACCTACTATCGCAGTTTATTCGTGAAAATCCCAGATGAACACCGCCTCGCCTGATTGACGCGAGTGCTGGAGGTTCCTGTCGCGCTGCGCAGCGCGCCCTCCGCCGGCGCAACGCCGCCGATGGGGAAAATCGACCCATCGCAAAGTTTCTTCGCCCGGCCTATCCGGGCGAAAAGAAGTTCATTCCCGAAAATGTTGCGCGCAATGGACACTTTTAGCGCAACGCCTCCGTGATGTGTGGAGAGAGGAATTTTCAGGGAGCACAAGATGATCCATTTCCGGTCGCAGTTCACAATCGTGTTGCGAAATAAGACGAGCCTGTCCGCTTTAATTCCACCTCGTTTGGCATTCATGACGGTGATGCCGGCGTTCATTCCAACGGCCCGGGGATTGACGCCGGTGATGCAGAAATCAATGCCAATGGCTTGGGGATTAATCACAACTATTTCGGCATGAGAGCCGATCGTTTCGGCATTCATGCCGGGGCGTTCCAATTCACTTTCTACCAACAAGGAGACGGTCATGGGGGCTACATACATTCCTCGGAAAGAACAGGATTTGTCGGCGTGGGCGTTGAACTTCAGCACGCTGATCGCCGCAAGCCCGGCGCGCTATGGGCTGGCGAGTGCTGATGCGCTGACGATTGAAGGGGTTTGCAGCGCGTTCATCACCTCGCTGGTTGCTGCATCCGATCCGGCGACCCAAACGAAGCCCACGGTTGCGGCCAAGGATGCAGCAAGAGAGGCGATGCTGCCGGTGGTGCGGCAATATGCTCAGCAGATTCGCATCAATGCGGGCGTTAGTAACGAGGACAAATCGGCGCTGGGGTTAAATCTGCCGAATCATTCGCGAAGCCCGGTGGCGGCGCCGTCCACGTCGCCCACGATCACATTGATCGGCGCTACCCCCGGTGAGATCACGGCACGTTTTGCCGATACGAACACACCCACTAGGCGGGCGATGCCGGCAGGCGCTTTGGGTCTGCTGGTTTTCGTGGCGATCGACAGCAATGCAGTCGCAGATCCGTCGAAGGCGCTCTTTCGAGCATTCATCACCAGGCAGCCGTTTGCGCTGGCTTTTGAATCAATCGACGCGGGGAAAGTGGCGACGGTCTTTGGCCGCTGGATGAACCGCAAGGGAGAGCTTGGGCCCTGGTCGAACGCGGCGAGCATGCGGATCGTGGCGTAAAACTGGATTGCGAAATACAGATGTGAAGGAACATCCATCCGTGAGTGTTTTGAATCAGCCGGAGGTGTGGTCCGTGCACCATCTCCGCCAGATGTCGCGGTAGGCGGACTCGATATCTCGTGCAAATCGCGCGGCGTCCATCAGGGGAGAAGTGGACATTCTGGCTCGCATCGTAGAGCGCAGTTCAGATAAACGTGAGAGATTGCTGGCCAGATCGGTTGCGATTTGGACGAATTGGTCGGGCGTGGTTGCAACCAGATCGGTCAGGCCGAGATTGCTGGCATGGCTGAAGCCCGCGCGCGAGGCGATGGTCTCGCCACACAGGCTGACAACAGGCACGCCCATCCACCAGGAATCCAAACCAGTGGTATGTCCGTTGTAAGGAAAGCTGTCCAGGCCAATGTCGATGCGGTGGAATGCTTCGAGATATTTGAGCCTCGCCCCGCGCTCGATGAACTCGATGCGGTTTAGATCCACGCCCGACTGATCCGCAATCCACTGGCGATATCCTTCGGACGGCGCCAGAAGCAATAACTTCGATCCTGGAACCGCGCGCAGCACGCGGCCCCAGAGTTGCAGCACCTTGTCATTGACTTTCGTCTGCGTGCTGAGACAGCCAAAGGTGACGAAGCCATTCGTCATTGCCGGCAGCGGATTGACGGGCGGTTCGTTGCCGATGGGGGAATAGCACCAGAAGCTGTGGGCTAGCCGAATCGATTTCTCGGAATACAAATCATCCCGCGTGCCGGGCGGATCGAGATATGGATCGGTCAGGCGATAATCGATGGCGGTTAATCCTGTCGTGCCAGGATAGCCCGCGAATGTGACCTGCACCGGCGCAGGCTTGCGCGCAAAGACGAGTAGGCGATTGCGTTCCATGTGCAGAGAGAGATCGACGAGGATGTCGATCTGGTCGCGGGCGATCATCTCAGCGACGTCGGCATCAGATGTACCGGCGATCGAACGCCATTCGCCAGAGAGAGTGCGGAAGGTGTCGGTCAGGGCGTCGGAAACGGTCATGTTCGCATAGCAGGTCACGTGAAAATGATCGTGATTGCGATGGCGAAAGAGGGGAAGAAGATTGAAGCCAACGACATGGTGCTTGAAATCCGGTGAGACATAACCAATCCGCAGCCGACGATCCGCGGAAGGATCGTTGCGGTGCGGCTTGATGAATTTGGCCGGCGGCAGCGCGTAACGCTCGTTCCATTTCGTGTGCTCTTCGAGAATCGCCTGCGAATCATATTCTGGATGAAAGTGGAGTTCGTAAATGAGATTGCTGGCGATGTCAGGCCGATCGGTTCGCAGCGCCAGAGCGTGGCGATAGGCGGCGACGGATTCGACGATTCGGCCGCATTCTTTCAAGGCATTGGCAAGGTTGTTGTATGCGTCGGGAAAGGTGGGATCGAGTTGGATTGCCCTCTGATATGCGGCGATGGCCTGCTCCCATTGCTGGGCAGCGCCCAGCGCAATGCCCAGGTGCATGTGGGCGGCGGGATGAGTGGGGCGAAGCTCGATGACGCGGCGAAGCAGGGTGATGGCTTCGGAGATCTCGCCCAATTCGCGCAAGGCGTTGCCGAGATTGCTGAGCGTCTCTGCGGAGTCGGCCCGAATCGCGAGCGCGCGGCGGTAGCTGCTTGCCGCATCCTGGAGTCGGCTGGCGCGATGGAGCAATGTGCCAAGGGCGGCGTGCGCTTCAAACTGCTTGGGGTTGAGCACAGTTACATGACGCAATGCGTCAATCGCTTCATCGAGTCTGCCGGCGGATTGGAGAGCGAGGCTGAGATTGCCGTAAGCGGCTGCATAATCCGGTCGCAGCGCGATGGCCGATTTGAAAGCGGCGATGGCCTCCTCTTTCCGGCCAAGTCTGAAGAAGGCATTGCCCAGATCGAGATGGGCATCCGCATTTTGCGATTCCACGGCTAAAGATTGTCCGATCAAGTCAACCGCAACTTCCGGCTGCTGATTTTGCAATGCGGCTCGACCCAACCAATGCAGCGCGGCCGGTTGCTGCGGATCGATAGTCAAAATCTGTTTATACGCAGTTTCCGCATCGCTTGCGCGACCTGAGTCACCAAGTCGGCGCGCTTGGTCAAGCCATCGCTGAATCGATTCACTGTCCGACATCCCTGTCTATGTTACTACACAACTTCGCAATAGCTTA
>DATAPK010000233.1:0-7539 GCA_036265245.1 Tepidisphaeraceae bacterium
TTCGCGGGATCGACAGCTACATCTGGGCGGACGGGTATATCGTGCGTGGGCCTCACGCGGGGGAGTTGACATCGGCGGCGGTGCCGTATTCGCGGCATCATCAGGAACAAAGCACCAGGAAAGTTTTCGACGGCCCGTATCCGCAGTAGTTCTTCACCGCGGAGGGCACGGAGAAAAGAATAAAGCCACGAATCACACGAATGAACACGAATAAGAATTGTATTTTGATTCATTCGTGAGCATTCGTGCGATTCGTGGCCAGTATTTTCTTCTCTGCTCCGTGCTCTCTGTGTCTCAGTGGTGAATTCACGTTTTCCTACATCAAGTCGCCGCAATTTTGATGACGGTTTTGACGATGGGCTGGCTTGGTCAACCTGGATGCAAGGCTTATGGGCGTCTGTTGGGAAGAAGACCGTGAACATGCCGGCGGCGACGTTGCTGCGCGGCTGGATCGGCGAGTGGGACATATTCAATTTCCATAGTGGTGGGCGTACCGCATTCGGGGCAGCGGTTGGGGGTGGCGCGGAGGTCGTAGCCGCAGGTTGGGCAGAGGCCGTGCTTGCGTCGCAGACGATGGCGATAAGCGAGAATCATCCAGGCGAGGGGGAGAATCGCGACGATGGTGGCGGCGAACCAACTGGGGATGGAGAGGCCGTCGGTGACGATGAATGTTTTGGTGGGATCGCCGGGGGTGCCGCGGGACCAGTGGTAATCGCCGAAGCCCATGTTGCGGAAGAGGCCTTCGCCAGTTTGCCAGTTCATGAGCGGTGCATCCTGGCCGGCGTGGAGGCCGGGCTGGGGGAGGCGGTCGTCGGGGACAAATGATCCGTCGATGATGGTGGCGGCGGAGAACATGATGACGCCGGAGCCGGTGTTGATGCTGTAGTCCAGGGTTCGGCGCGGGTCGGCGGCGGAGCTGTGGCAGTATTCGATCCACTGCATGTGCCAGTGGTGGCGGATGCGGTCGGCGAGGACGATCATCAGGAGGATGAGTGAGAGGAAGGCCGCGAGATGGAAGAGGGATTTCATCATGAGGCGGCGGGGTTAGGTTGGGCAGGGATGAGTGTGCCGCATTCGGGGCAGCGGTCGGAGGAGGCGCGGAGATCATAGCCGCAATAAATGCAGCAGCCGGTGGCGCGGCGGTTGTCGCAGGCTCGATTTCGGCGAATCGTTTCGAGCCAGATGGTGGGAGGCCAGGCGAGGAGGAAAGTGACGCACCAGAAGGGAAAGGTGAAGAGTAAATAGCGGTTGGTAAGTGGGCCGACGGGTGAAAGGCGATAGGACAGGCGGAAATTTCGCCAGCCGAGATTGAATCTCCTCCAGGACATTCGATCGGGGTATTGCTTGAAAATATTTCCGACGACGATGCCGTCGATCACCTGGAAGTGCAATTCGTTGCGGGCGAGTTCGAGGTGAATTTGGAGGGTGTGGCCGCCCAAGCTGATGAGCCAGAGAGTCAGGGTGGTTAGACAGAGCACCAGGGAGAGGATTGCGAAGGTGGAGGCGAGCATTGCGATCATGGCAGGGATTTCATCGAGGGTGAATGGACGGGCTGGCCGCACTCCGGACAGCGGATTGGGGAGGCACGGAGGTCATAGCCACAGGTTGCACAAAATCCTTCGTGTCGAGAACGCTTACGCTTTAATATCAGCCATTTAACTGGCAGCGCGAGGGTTATTAGCGTCAATTTCCAGTATGCCACGTGCCATTCTTCAAAATGATGGGTTTCTCCAATGTGGAACTCGCCCGCCTCCGAACCCAAGACCAAATGAAAATCACCGTGATCTCGTCGGATCTCGTATAACCAAGGGAACCAGCAGCTTTGAATCCAAGTCGCAATGCTCATAAGAAAGAAAAAGAGTGAAAGAGCTGCGAGCGAGTTCAATCGACTTGGCTTCACGAATCAATTTTACTCTGAGTGGAGATGGTATTCGATCATTGATCGAGACCGGAGGCGACGCAGGCGTCGCGGCTACAGGATCGAGGGCTGAGGACAACCTACACCTGATCACGTTGCTTATGAGTTTTAGACATCGAGAAGATGCAGGAATTTTCGTTTGTAGCCGCAGCCGGTGTTTTTGGCGTGGATGTGTTTTATCTGGGCTTCGGCGGGGTAGTGGCTGTGGCCGCAGAAGAGGTCGGTGAGGTTGGGATATTGCAACAGAAGGTCGCCGATGCGCTGGCTGCCTAGGTAGGCTTTGGCGAAATCCCACTGGGCGGTGTGGGGAGGCGGGAGAAGCTCGCGGAATGGGAGTTGATGGATGGCGGCGAGGATGCGCGGATGATCGCGCAGGGAATCGAGTTGATCTTTTAGCTGCGCGAGGAGTTGGTTTAGAAATTCTTCGTCGGTGCGGTTCAGGCGGATGAATTTGCCGTCGTTCCAGCGGGCGAAGATTTCTCTGGCGTGCGGGGAGATGTCGTCGGTGCGGTTGAAGAGGTGCGCGTATTCTTCGAGGCGCTCGGCAGCGCCGGGGGAGATCATGGCTTCGTAGAAGCGGCGGGGAATGCCGAGGTTTTGCTGGGCGAAGGAGTAATCGTACCAGCCGAGGCTGCCGACAATGGCGAGTTGGTCGGTGATGAAGGGTTTGGATTGCAGCCAGTGCCAGCCGAGGGATTCGACGCGCTGGGGGAGGGTTTTGGTGAGGAGTTCGTTGGTGTCGCCGGCGTGGGACCAGAGTTCGTGATTGCCGGGGACGAAGAGCTTTTGGCCGGGGAAGGTGATGCGGGAGAGGCAGGCGTCGAGGGCGTTGTCGGCGAGGACGGCGGTGTCGCCGATGAGGATCAGGATGTCGGCGGGGGTTTGGTTGATTTGATCGATCAGGTCGTCGGCGAGGGGACGGGAGCGCGTGTGGTTGTGGTGGAGATCGGAGGTGAGGAGGACGCGCATGAAACCAGAATGACGAAACCGGAATGACGAATCAATGGCGTGATGGGGTAATGACCAATGACCAAACCAGAATGACCAATGAATATCCAAATCCGAATGACCAATAGGGCAAGGTGAATCATTGGGATTGGGTCATTGAGAATTCATTGGTCATTCGGGTTTGGGTATTGGTCATTCTCACGCGGATGCTCTTCCTGCCTGAAGGAGCTCCAGCGGTTCGGTGCGGGCGACGGTGATGGCGGGGGCGATGCTGGCGATGAGGGCGACGAAGAGGACGACGGCGGTGCCGATGAGGATGATGCCCCAGGGGACGGCGATGGGTGGGTTGTAGCCGAGGATGAGGAGGCTGAGTTGGTGGGCGTCGAAGGACATTTCGATGCCGGCGATGAGACCTAGGGCGCAGCCGACGATTCCCAATAGCAAAGCTTCGGCCATGACGAGACGGAGTAGACCGCTGCGTGTGACGCCGATGCTGCGGAGGACGCCGAATTGCCAGCGGCGGCTGCGGATGGAGGCCATGATGGTATTGGTGACGCCGAGGGAGGCGACGGCCATGGCGCAGAAGGCGACGGTGGAGACGAGGAGGAGGAGGCGTTCGAAACCTTGCTGGATGGCGGCTTTGATATGTCGGATGTCGCCGGCGCGCATGCCGAAGGCGCCGACGGATGCTTTGACCTGGTCGAGGACTTTGTCTTTGTCGACGCCGAGATCGAGATTGGCGGCGAAGAGGTAGACGCCGTCGACGCCGAAATCTTCGCGGGCGTCATCGAGCGTGCCGAACATGCTGGCGGCGGTGCGCTGGTCGAATTGGCGGCCCATATCGAACATGCTGACGATGACGTCGATGCCGGGGGACCAGACGACGCCGGCGATGGTGTAATCGACGATGCCGTGGCGGGTGGTTTTGAGGGGGATTTTGTCGCCGACGTTGAGGCCCTTTAGCTCGTGGAATTCTTGCGTGACGATGACGTGGCGGCCGAGCTTGAGCATGGCGGCGGCGGATTTGGGATCGCCCTGGCGGAAATCGAGTTCCATCATGCGCATGGATTGATCGGGATCGACGCCGAAGAACATGGTGGCGTCGGGCAGAACGGCGGCGCCGGCGACGGAGAAGATATTGTTGCCGAATTCCGGGGAGGCGATGGCGATGGGCATGACTTCGCCTTTGCGGATGCCGGGGACGTTGTCGAGCTTTTGTTGGTCGGCGGGTTTCATGCCGCCGAACTTGAAGCTGACAATGAAGATGTCGGGGAATTTGTCGGGGAGCTTCCAGCCTTGGAGCATGGTGTGGCCCTGGGTTTGAAGGACGACGAGGATGGCGAGGCCGACCATGAGTGCGGCGCAGGTGCCGGCGGCGCGCCAGATTCCGCCGGAAAGTTGTTGTCGGAGGATGGAGAAGCGGACGCCGAACATGGCGGCGACGATTGGGCCGGCGGTCCATTCGACGAGCCAGACGAAGGCGGGGGCGAGGAGGAAATAGCCGATCATGTCGGCGGGCAGACCGAGGGCGAAGTGGGCGTAGAAGACGACGTCGCGCGGCAGCGGGCCGTACATGATGAGGGGATCGAGGGCGACCAGGAATAAACCGAGCACGGCGAAGATGACGATGCCGGACATGGATTGGGGGGCGGCGAGGGGCGTCATTGCTTCGAGGGGGCTGACGCGCATGGCTTGCCAGGCGGGGAGGAAACTGGCGAGAAGCGCGGCGACGATGGAGCCGAGGGAGGCGAGGAGCAGGCCGCCGGGGCTGATGGTCATGCCGGCGGCGAAGAGATCGGGGAATCGCCAGACGGTAATTTTGGTCCAGAGCATCCCGAGCGGGATGCCGGCGATGACACCGGCGGCGGCGAGGACGATGCCTTCGATGATGACGAGGCGGCCAAGCTGGCTGCGATAGGCGCCGATGGCGCGCATCATGGCGAGGGTGCGCTGGCGTTCGGTGACGCCCATGGAGAGCGCGCTAAAGACGATGAAGGTGGCGGCGGTCATGGAGACGAGGCCGCCGAGGTAGCTGAGGATGTGGAGGGCCTGGAGGTTCTGGTCGAGTTGGCTTTTGTTGTCGCTGACGAGGCGGAGGCGGATGAGCGGATCTTCGGCGGCGAGTTTGGCCTTCCAGCGCTCGCCGAATTGTTTTTCATCGGCGCTGTCTTTGAGATCGACCAGCACGCGAGTGACTTGCGGGGGCTCGTCGGGCATCGTGAATTTTTGGAGCGTCGCCAGCGGGACATAAATGGATGGAATCACGTTGGCGAGGATGGCGGGTTTGTGGACGACGGCGACGATGCGGAGGGAGAGGTTGCCTTGCACGCCGGGCAGGACGAACGTGTCGCCGACGTGGAGTGAAGGAGAGTTGTCGTCGGTTTTTTGAGGGTCGCCGGTCTTGAGGAGGTGGGCGGCGATCTGGTCGATCACGGCGACATTGCCAGTGGAGCCGTCGAACCAGTTTCCTTCGAGGATATTCATCTGGTTGACGCGCGTGTCGTCGGGGCGGCGGATGCCGGTGACGTTGGCGCGGCGGCCGAGGATGGGCTTGCCGGAAAGATCGAGCAGGCCTGATTCCATCTCGAGGCGGCGGATGAGTCCTTTGACATCTGGGTCGGCGAGAAGTTCATCGCAGACGCTTTCGCGGATTCCGCCGCGCAGATCGCCGGTGCGGGTGAGTTGGGCGTCGTGCGAACCCATGTAAAGGGAGAGGAATTTGAAGGCGGCGCTTTCGGCGGAGGCATAGCCGCTGGTGACGGAGACGACCAGAGAGACGGAGAGCGCGATCGCGGCGACGGTGAGAAAGACGCGGACTTTGCGATGGGTGAAATTGGCGAGGGCTAGTTTGGTGAGAACCATTTTTTATTTTGGATTTTGGATTGCAGATTTTGGATTGGAGATTCAAAATCCAAAATCCGTAATCGCAAATCCGCAATTATTTCAAGACTTCCTGGTACTTCATCGCGAGTTCCTGGGGGCCTTCGGTTGGGAAGCGTTCGATCAATCTTCCGTCTTTGAGGACGGCGACTTCCTGGGCGTAGACGGCGACGCTGGGTTCGTGGGTGACCATGACGATGGTTCGGCCGTGAATGACGGAGAGATCGCGGAGCAATTCGCAGACGGCTTTGCTGTTGGCGGAGTCGAGATTGCCGGTGGGTTCGTCGGCGAGGATGACGGCGGGGTCGGTGATGAGGGCGCGGCCGATGGCGACGCGCTGCTGCTCGCCGCCGCTGAGGGCGTCGGGGCGATGATCGCGGCGGGAGTCGAGCTTGAGGCTGGCGAGGACTGCGTCGAGCTTGGCATGGGTGGGCGTGCCATTTTTGCCGTCGAGCATGAGGGGGAGGGTGATGTTCTCCTGGGCCGATAAAGTCGGAATAAGGTTAAAGGCCTGAAAAACCAGCCCAATTTGACGGCGGCGGAAGAGGGTGAGCTCACGGTCGCCCATGACGCTGATATCCTGGCCGTTGATGAGGACTTTTCCGGTTTGGGGCCTGGCGAGGCCGGCCATCAGGTGCAGGAGCGTGCTTTTTCCGCTGCCGCTGGCCCCCATGACGGCGAGGAATTGGCCTTGCTGGACGTCGAGGCTGACGTCCGCCAACGCATCGACGGCGCGATCGCCCTGGCGAAATTGCTTGGTAACGTGATCGACAACCAGAGGTGACATAAACTCCTATGCGCCGCTTTGAACTATAGCCGGGGATTCGTAATTGCCAATTGGGTATTGCTTTAATGAGCGAGGTTTTCAAGAATAGGCAGTTGTAGATCAGTAAGATATGATCGATTGCCCCGGCAGTGCGACCGGGCAAAAATGACCAAGGGCCAATGACCAACAAAATCCCAATGACCGAAATCCCAAATCGCGTTCTTTGGGTGTTTGGGATTTGGCGCTTTGTTGGTCATTGGCCGTTGGTCATTTTTAGATAGGCGGCTAAGAGTGCGCGTACTGGTGGTTGAAGATTTTGATTTGCTTCGCGATTCGCTGGTCAAGGGGCTGAGCGAGGCGGGGTTTGCCGTGGACTCGGCGGCGGATGGGGAAGAGGGGCTGTGGATGGGGCAGAGCAATGATTATGACGTGATCGTGCTGGATTTGATGCTGCCGCAGTTGGACGGGCTGACGGTGCTTCAGCGGCTGCGAGAGAAGAACGCGGCGACTTCGGTTTTGATTTTGACGGCGAAGGATGGGACAGACGACCGGGTGAAGGGGCTGGATCTGGGGGCGGATGATTATCTAATCAAGCCGTTTGCGTTTGCGGAATTGCTGGCGCGGGTGCGGGCGCTGGTGCGGCGAAAGTATGATGTAAAATCGCCGGTGATTCGGATTACCGATCTGGAGATCGATCAGGCGGCGCGCACGGTGCATCGCGGCGGGCAGCGGTGTGATTTGAGCGCGCGGGAATATGCGCTGCTTGAGTTTCTGGCGGTTCGGGCCGGGCAGGTCGTCAGCCGGACGGATATCTGGGAGCATGTTTATGATTTTAATTCGTCAGCGGAGAGCAACGTGGTGGATGTGTTCATCGCGCATTTGCGGCGAAAGATTGAGAAAGAAGGCTCGCCGAGGCTGATCCACACGCGGCGCGGGCAGGGATATATTCTGGGGGATTTGTCATGATCATGATGCGGTCGCTTCGCTGGCGATTGATCATCACCACGGCGGCGGCGACGGCGCTGAT
>DATAPK010000234.1:0-10116 GCA_036265245.1 Tepidisphaeraceae bacterium
CGGCGCGCTGAGCTTCATGCGTTCGGACATGAGCTCCAACCCGATGAAGATCGCATGGCGTTTGAAAACACAGCGGCGCCCATTCCGCTCAATACGGCGATCGTCGATCGTAAATCGATTGAAGAAGCGATTTTTCAATACGATCGAGCGGTTGCGCTTTACCAGCACGCCGACGGCGAATTTGTGCAGCACATTCTTCGTTTCCGCGAAAGCGAGCAGTTATATGAATCGCATCGCGCGGAGATTCATGGATTGGCCGCGCTGGTTGAAGGGGATGCGGATTATCTGAAGGCGATGGTCGCGCCGCCTGATCAACGCGCGGCCTTGGTTGCCGCCGCGGTTAAGAGTTATTCCAGCGCTGCCGATCTGGAGCGAGTCATTATTCTGAGGTATTCGGTGTGGCAGCAGGTTGCGGATCAGCTCTATCCAACGGGTGTGACGAAGGCAAACGTGAACGAGCATACGCCGCAACTCGCGGAGATTACGGATAAGGCGGTTGCCGCCATGGAAAAGGCGATGGGCCGAGAGACTTTCCTCGACGATTCCGGCCCATATCTTCAATATATCGATCGCGCCCTGACGCGTGTGAAGCTTCTTCAATCCGCCCCATCCGCATCGGCCCAATAACCGGCGGCACATCCCACTGGAGCGGAAGAAACACTTCGGATAGAAGATAGAGTCTGAAAGTACCCGGAGAGGTGGCCGAGCGGCCGAAGGCGCAGCACTGGAAATGCTGTTGGCGGCTTAAACCGTCACGCGAGTTCGAATCTCGCCCTCTCCGTTCGACTCGCTTCGCTCGCTCATAGCAGGCCGAACGACTCTAACGGGAGTCGAACGTCCTGAGCGAACGAAGTGAGTCGAGGGGCTGTCCTGAACCCTTTTTGCTTTTGCGAATTTGAACGGTAGTTCTATATCGTGGCGGATATATTGTGCGGTGGGAGACGCGTGACCATATCTTGGGCAAGTCTGGTGTCGATCTAAAGACGATCGGTCTTCACCGTAGCGGGCGGAAGAACTCGCGGATGTCTTTGGCTAATGTTTCGGGCTCCTCCATCGCTGCGAAATGGCCGCCACGAGGCATGTTGGTCCAGCGCTGCACGTTGAAGAATCGCTCGGCCCACTCGCGAGGCGGGTGGGAAAGATCTTTCAGGAAGCATGCAAATCCGGCGGGGGTTTTTGACGAGCCGATCCAGTTTTTGGCGGCCTCTTTGATCCAGCGAATGGCGCCGGCATTCATGACATCCGCGTATGGCTGGAACGATCGCTCGATTGATTCTGTTGCCCAGTAGAGCATGACATTGGTGAGCAGTTCATCCCTGGTGAAGCTGCTTTCGATGTTGCCGCGGCAGTCGCTCCACATATAAAACTTCTCGATGATCCAGGCGGCGAGGCCTGCGGGGGAGTCGTTTAAGCCGACCGCAAGACTGGCCGGCCGAGTGCCTTGAATTATCGCGTAAGCGCCTTCAGCCTTTTGCCATTGCTGGATATCAGTCAGGTATTTTTGTTCATCCCCGCTGAGTTCTTTGGGTTCCTGGAAGGTGTGCCAGAACGGGACATCCGTGAGATGGATCCCGATGACGGATGACGCGTGACTCCGCGCCAGGTGCTCTGTAATTGTGCTGCCCCAGTCGCCGCCATGAGCACCGAAGCGGGCGTAGCCCAGTTCGCGGGTCATCAGCGTGTGCCAGAGATCGCCGAACCCGAACAGCCCGCCATGTTCCTTACGCGGTTCGGAGAATCCGTATCCCGGCAAGCTGGGAATGACGACATCGAATGCGTCGGTTGCATCACCGCCGTGCGCGGCGGGGTCGGTGAGCAGCGGGATGAGCTTGTAGAAACGGAAAAACGAATCGGGATAACCATGCGTCAGGATCAGCGGCAGCGGCGAAGGGCCACGACCCTTTTCATGGATGAGGTGAAGTGTTGTGCCATCCACCTTTCCGCGAAAGTGCTGAAACTGATTCAGCAGTCGCTCCTGAGCGCGCCAATCGAACTGATCTCGCCAATACGTGATTAACTGATGAAGATATGCCGGGCTTGTTCCGAGGGCCCAGTCGTCGGTGGAGTCGGGCAGATCGCGCGTGGCCCGCAGGCGGGCTGAAAGGTCGTCGAGTAATGGTTGGCCGATGCTGATTTGGAATTTTTCGAGCATGGCAGTCCTGACGCGTGATCATGCTGCGGTCGAGATTGAATGTAATATGGTTCGATTGATGCAGACAATGCCGGGAATATAAAGTGGCAAACCCGGCTTCACTGATGCGAATAGCGGTTCGGAAAATGCACCGGCTTGACTGGCAACGGCGCCCGTTTTTCCGACGGTTCTGGCCTGACAGATCTGTCCCCCGAAATTTTCATCGCGGTTTTTAATACTGCCAAACTCAGTGTGGAACAACTGGCCCAAGCGAGCCTCGCAATCCTGCTTAAGGCTTATCTGACGCAAAAACCATTAAAATTATCTTGACACTCCGCAAAACCAAGGCTAATTTAAGTAAACGTTTACCTAATCTAAACAGGCAGAAAAGCAGGGCTGATTTTGCTTGCCGCGATTTGGGTGACGGGTTAGAATGAATTCGGGTAAACGTTTACCCGATTCGCGTCCTTGGAGAGGATGAACATTTCTTGGAGGAGCTATGAGAAAATGCGCTTTGGTAGCTAAATCGTTTTTACTTGGGGGGCTTTTCGCACCCGTGGCGTTCGCGTCGACAGGGGCGTTTACGTCCCCGCTGACAAATGCGTTTCTGTCGGCGGATATTAATGGCGGCCATGCCCCCGGAAATAACTCGACGACAGAAGGATTTGTTGGAGCGACAGGCGTTCGTCCTGTAGCAGCAGATCCATTTGGCGTGAGCTGGATTGGTTGGGGTGGTCCCGGGACTGCATTTGGTGGTGGCGATACGGGTGGGGATAGTGTTCAGCTTCCCGACAGCGGCGCTGCACCCGCTGTCAATGGTGCATCAATCAGCAAAACAATTGGTGCGGTGACTGCTACAGTGAGCATTGATACCACGAACAACGCCGCTTTTTATGGAACGGTCAATGGTGTTGCGTCGATGAACTCGCGTGACCGCGGAACTCCCAGCGGTGCGGCTAATGATGGCGATCTGTTTCGTGATTTGTTATTTGCCGGCACTAGCGGCAGCAACGTCCAGGGCACGAATTATTTGAAACTCGCCTTAACCGGGCTCACGCCGGGACAGGCTTACACGGTTGCCACTTATTCATTTGATACTTCGGGTGCCCACACAACGAATTGGACGGCTATCGCGCCGACGGTTCAGAATGCAAAAGCCGGGTATTGGGATGGAACTTCGGATGGGACGTTTACCGCTCCTCCGGATGAACAGTCCATTACCTGGACGGGCGGCACCGCCACCCCGGCGCCAGCGGTCTTCACATTGACTGCCGATGGCACTGGAGGCGTCGCCCTGTATGGTTTCGGTGGCAATGGCGTCACTGGAAATCAGTCTTCCGACACCAGCTATATCAATGGCTTCCAGGTTGCACAGGCACCCGAGCCGGCGTCGTTGAGCTTGATTGGTCTTGCGGCGGTCGGCCTGATGCGCCGCCGACGCAATGCCTGATCTGCTCGACTGATTGAATATTTGCCTAAGTCGTCTTGTCCGCGCCGGCAGCCGAATTACTCCGCGATTTGGCTGTCGGCGCGGCTGTTTTCTACACCTGTGAGGCAAGGAAGCGATCATGCCAAGAAAGCGGCGGTATCTGTTTTGTTCTCTGTTCGCAGCCTGCGCGCCGGTTGTCCGTGCTCTTGGCGGCAGCCAATTCACAATCCAGTCTTCCCTTATTCGCAGCCGCCGCCGTCAGCAGATCGCAGTGACATTGCTTGCGATGGCAGGTATTGCTCAATCTGCATGCGCGCAAACTTCGCTGACGGGAAGCGCGCTGAAGATGGCGTCCAACAATTCAGCCACGCTTGGCACGACGGGTTATGTGGGCACTTATCTGGTCGTTCCCTCTGGCGGGGCGGTCGTCAACTTCTCCGTTAACAGCACCGAAGGGGCGAGCGGCGCCGGCACGCCCCATATGCAGCTTGTTGTAGCGGATACCACGGCTTCGTTTAGCGTTAACAGCACATCGGCGACCAATTACACGACATCGAACATCACTTTGCCGGCTGGGACGTATGTCGTCCGAGATGAGCGCGACTACACCAACAATGTGGGGGTCACGAAATCGTTCACGGTTAACAATCTGAGCGTCAACACCGTTTCAGGGAGCGCCGCGACATTTTCAAACGTCAATAACGGTACGATCGCTCTGACGGCCGCCGATACGTACATCAATAATTTCCGCAAAGGTAATGCGTCCGTTGCGGTGACCGGTCCGGGCGGTGTTCCGCTGCTGGCGGGTACGCAGGTGGGCGCGCACATGGTGCGCATCGGTTTCGATTTCGGCTCCTCAATTCCCGGACTTAGTCCCAGCGGAGTGAATGCCTATTTGGGCAATAATGGGACGACTCAGCAAAATTTTTACCAGACGATTCTCAAAAAGGATTTCAACACGCTCGTGCCGGACAACATGGGGAAATGGCAGCCCGACGAGAATACGCAGGGCAATACATCCAACATGAGCGGCGTGGACACGATCCTGAATTTTGCGCAGGCCAACAAAATGGATGCGCGGATGCACAATCTGATCTGGGGGAATCAGCAGCCAACGTTTGTGAACAACGCTTTGGCCCAGGGTACCGCCGCCGCCGGGACTTTGAACGCCGACATCAATTCGCGGATCAACTATTATGTTGGCACTGGAACAGCCAGCGATCGTGCCAAAAAGTATCAACAGATCGACGTTTACAACGAGAGCTATCACACTGGATCGACCGTGGCGAATAGCTATTGGACTGACATGGGCGTGGGCAGCATCGCCGCCATCTACGCGAAAGTTCAAGCGGTCGCTCCCAACGTCAAGACGTTTACGAACGAATACAACGTTTACGAAGACGGCGCGGATAAATATGCGACGTGGTATCAGCAGCACGTTGAGGCGTTGCGCGACGCCGGGTTTTCCGCGGGTCTTGGCAATGTCGTCGGCGGAATCGGCACGCAGTATTATCCGGATAGCACTGTTTCAACCCTGGCCGATCCCAACACGGCGGGGGTTTCGGGCAGCCAGCATGATCCGGCGCGGGTGATGCAGACGTTGCAGAACCTTTCCACCGAAGGTTTGCCGATCACGCTGACAGAATTCGGTGTGAAGTCGCCTGGCGCGACCGGTGCCGGCAGCTTCAGAATGGACAACACCGCCTCTGCTGGTTCGTCGGAACTGAACGCATCTCAGATTTTGTCCGACACGATGCGCATGGTGTTCGGAAACCCTAACTCGATCGGCATGATGGTGTGGGATTGGCAGGCTGAAGGCACTTTCACCACCGGCACGGGCACTTTTTCCAATGGCACGTTCGGTACGAATATGTTTCAGTCGGAATCGGCGCTTTACAAGGTGGTGACTTCGGGCGCGGGTGCGTGGACCAATTTCCAGATCACCCCGTCGGGCAAGGTTTGGGAAGGTCTGCTCGGAACAGGAAGTTACGCGGTGACGGGAAGTGACGGCAAAGCGCTTTCTGCGTGGGCGACGCCGGATCAGATGCTTTCCGTTGACGCGAATGGCCAAATCAGCCTGAGTGGTTTTTACGGCGACTACAACATTGGCAGCCAGGGTGTCGGCACGTTTTCCAATCTCTCTTTTGCCAAAGGGGTCAACAATAGTGCAAGCCTGGTTGCGCCGCCGAGTTGGTCGCTTTGGAATGCGACGAACACCGGCGTGTGGGGCACGGCTGGAAACTGGACGACCGGGGGCGTGGCCAACACCGCGGGCCAAACTGCTTACTTTGGCCCGGCAGTCGGCGCGAAAACTATTACCGTTGACGGCGCTAAAACTGTCGGCATGATCGCGCTCGACGGTAATACCGGCTCGTACACCATCGGCGGCAGCACCATCACGCTTCAAGGATTCAATAGCACCGGCGGCCATCTCGCGGCGATTTATGTCGCGTCGGGCAGCCATGAAATCGACGCGCCGCTGTCATTGGCTGACAATACCACCGTCACCGTCGCGCCCGCTGCGAGCACACTGACTGTCACCAACCTTCAACCGACCATCGCGTCATTTTCCAAAGCCGGCGCTGGATCGCTTGCGGTCAACAATATTCAAGCGGGTGCGCTGAACATCAATGCGGGCACGTTGAAGATCATTCCAAATGGGACTAACAGCAGTACGAGCAATGTCGCATCGCTGTCGATTGCCGGCAGCACGGATTTGTGGTCTGCCAAGCTCGATCTGACAAACAACAGCATGGTGATCGCTTATACCGGCGCCAGTCCATTGGCGGCGATTCAAAACCAAATCAAAAATGGCTACGCCAACGGCGCATGGGCAGGAATGGGCATCACTTCGTCGAGTGCCGCGATTGTTGCGGGGGATACGAACAATCCCGTGAAGACCGGCCTAGGTTTTGGCGAAGCAAGCGCTTTGGGATTGAACAGTTTTGCCGGCCAATCGATCACCGGCCAGGCGATCGTGATGCGATACACGCTTTTCGGCGACGCAAACCTGGACGGCGTGGTCAATTTACTCGACCTCAATGCGCTGGCGACAAATTTCGGAACAGAATCCGGCTCGTGGATTGGCGGGGATTTTGATTATAGCGGCGAGGTCAATATCGCAGACTTCAACGCACTGGCCTTGAACTTCGGCGATGTGCTGCCCGCGCCAGCTCCTGCGCTTGGCACACTGGTACCCGAGCCCGCCTCATTTGGATTCATCATCGCGGTTGCTGCACCTTTTGTTGTGAGGAAACGTCGATGCGCAAATTGCTCACGGGATGTGTGATCGCCGCGGCGACCGCGAACGTTGTTTCGGCGCAGGTTACTTCGCTCACGGGAACCAACCTTGCGTTGAAATCCGGCACTTCAACGCTTGGCAGCAACGGATATGTAGGGACGTATCTGGTTGTCCCCACCGGCGGGGCGACAGTCAATTTCACCATCAACAGCACGGAAGGATCGACCGGCACGGGCACGCCTCACATGCAGTTGGTGGTTGCCGACTCGACCGCATCGTTCAGCATCAACAACACATCGGCCACCAATTACACGACGTCGAACATGACCTTGCCGGCCGGCACTTATTTCGTGCGGGATGAGCGAGATTACTCCGGCAATGCAGGGGTCACCAAGTCCCTGACAGTGAACAATCTCTCGGTGAATACAGTTACGGGCGGCGTCGCGACATTTTCTAATTCAAGCACGGATAATACTCTCGCGTTGGCCGCCTCCAATACTTACATCAGCAACTTTCGCCAAGGCCCGGGAACGGTTGCACTGACTGGGCCGGGAAATGTTCCGCTTCTGGCGGGCACGAGCGTGCAGGTGGACATGGCCCGCAACGCGTTCAACTTCGGTGGCACCGCGTCGGGCGTATCGCAGGGTGACGTCAAGGACATGCTCATCTCCAACCCCGGGGCCACCACCGAAGCGCATCAGTTTCAGTCTTTCATCAATCAATATTTCAACACCATCGTCCCCTCGAACGGCGGAAAATGGGCGAGCAATGAACCAACACAAAATAATCTCACCATGCAATTGGTCGATGAGCAGTTGAATTATGCCCAAGCCCACAACATGCGGGCGCGAATGCACAATCTACTTTGGGGCAGCGGAAGCATGGCCGGCAATCAGCAGCCTGGATTCGTCAACACGCTGATCGCTTCAGCCGCCGGCGGAAATGTAACCTCGGCCTCGACGCTACGCACCGATATCAGCAACCGCATCAACTATTACGCCGGCACGAACGGCAATCGATCGGACAAGTACATTGAGATGGATGTGCTAAACGAGGCGTTGAATAATCCCGCCTATTGGAACATCTACGGCGCGGGCAGCGGCACGACAAATAACAGTGCCAATGGCATCGCGGGTATTTACAACGAGGTCGCGCAAGCCGCCGCCGCTGCGGGAAATCCCAACTTAAAACTCTACACCAATGAGTTCAACGTTTTGCAGTTCTCGCCCGCGACCATCAGCACGGCCGGCGCGGAATCCGGTTCAGACGCATACGCCAACTGGTACAGAAACGAAGTCGAATCCCTTCGCAACGCCAACGGCGCGGTTAGCGGCATTGGCATGCAGCTTTACGCAAGCGTCACCGCCACCGGCGGGAATGCGCTGAGCACCGCAACGATGCAAAAGGCATTGCAGAATTTATCGGTGGAAGGATTGCCGCTGACGATGGCGGAATTTGGCCTGGCGAGTGGAAATACCGCTGCGAGCAACCAATCTCTCGGGCCCGCCGCCCTGGAAAACGCGATGCGCATGATGTATGGCACGCCCGATGCGACAACTTTCATGATTTGGGGCTGGTGGGATACCGCGACAAGCATCGCCGCCAACGGCGCGCCGCCGGCGCAAATGATTGTCACCACGCCGGGCTCGAGCACTTATACCTTGACTGCCATCGGGCAAAAATGGGTCGATCTGATGAACGCTTTCAGCACGCATCTGACCGGCGTGAACGCTCCGATCGTCGATGCCAATGGCAATATCACCTTCAACGGCTTTTACGGCGATTACAACATCGGCGCGCAAAGCGGATTTTCCAATCTCACGCTGGCGAAGGGAACATCGCAATACAACTTGCAACTGGCAGCCCCGCCGAACTGGTCGCTGTGGAATACGAGCAACTCTGGAAGCTGGAGCAGCGGAGGCAACTGGAGCACTGGCGGCGTTGCCAGCGCCGCGGGCCAAACTGCTTATTTCGGAACTGCCGCAGCGCCGCGAACGATTACGGTTGATGGCGCAAGAACCGTCGGCATGATCGCGCTGAACAGCGCCAACTCTTACACCATCGGCGGCGCGGGCACGGTCACTCTTCAAGGCTTCAATAGCACCGGCGGCCATCAGGCTGCGATCTATGTGGCCGGCGGATCGCACCGAATCGATGCGCCCCTCGCTCCGGCTGACAATACAACGATCACGGTGGCTCCCGCGAACAGCACATTGACGATAACTCAGCTTCAACCGTCGAATGTCACAATCTCCACCGCCGGCGCGGGCACGGTTGCGGTGAACAATATTCGCGCTGCGGGATTAAACGTCGGCGCGGGCACGGTCAAGGTTCTTCCGGATGGGACAAATGCCGCGACAAGTACGATTGGCTCGCTTGCAATTGCCGGGGCGACCGACGCATGGTCGGCGCGCCTGGACCTGGCGAACAATCATCTGATCGTGAATTATACCGGAACAAGCCCGCTGGCGACGATCCAGAATCAGATCAAAAACGGTGCGAGCAGCGCATGGACGGGAAAGGGCATCATTTCATCATCGGCGGCGAGTGTCGCGATCGACGGATCGAACCTGCATAAAACCGCCCTCGGTTTCGGCGAAGCGAGCACGTTGGATTTGAGCACCTTCGCTGGCCAACCGATTACGGGCCCCGCGATCGTTGTCGGCTATACCCTCATCGGCGACGCCAATCTTGATGGCGTTGTCAATTTGCTCGATCTGAATGCGCTCGCCTCCAATTTCGGCGCAACCACCGGCACCTGGACGGCGGGAGATTTCGACTACAACAGCGCTGTTGATATCAACGATTTTAACTCGCTGGCGCTGAATTTTAACGCGTCGCTTCCCGCTTCTTCGCCGGCGCCCGCGGCGCTGGTTCCTGAGCCGGCGGTCATTGCAATTCTGCCGATCGTGTCGCTGCTGGCGCGACGACGTTCACGCAGATTCAATTGGAAATCAGATTTTAAGGGGTATGCGTGTGGGAAATGAAACCGGCGGGCTGCTTATACGGCCAGTTTCCCCGGCAACGATTTCGACTGTGTCTTGACCGTCACTTCAACGCGTGGCTTGCGGGATTCTTCCATCCACAACGCCGCCGTGATCAATCGCGGATAATACCTGCTCCCCTTGGCCACGCCTTTGACGAATTGATCCGAGCAGGCCCAATATGCGCTGCCAACCACCTGCCAGCTCACGTGAGCGCCATCTGCCCGCGCGAACAGATCGGCAATTCGTGGATCGCTTTCGTGCATCTTCAAAATTTCCCGGGCGACATATTGCACGAGGGCAATTTTGCTCATCCATGAATTATCCGAAG
>DATAPK010000235.1:0-6454 GCA_036265245.1 Tepidisphaeraceae bacterium
CATCGTGATCTCCCATGAATTACAACAATCAAACCGCCGGAACCGATGCCCAGCTAGGGAGATTATCGGACAAGACCCCCCTTTGGCTTGAACCGCCAAAAGGGGATAAGCACCAAATTCAAAGCTCCAAATCACAAACAAATTCAAAATAGAAGAAAATCTCAAATCTCAAACAGCCAGCCTTCTTCGTTTCGTATTTTTGAATTTCCGCCTTATTTGAATTTGTTTGAATTTTGGAGCTTTGAATTTGGTGCTTTTACACTCCTTATTTCCCCAACACCGAGGACAAAAATCCCTTCATATCCTCCCACGACTTCTTATCCGCCGCCTCGTTGTATTTGATTCCATCAATGTGATGACTATCCGCATTCGGATTCGTAAACGCGTGCTGCGCATCCGGATAGGTGATGACCTTCAAATCCGCCCCCGCGTCGCCCATCTCCTTTTTGAACGTTTCCACCGCCGACGGCGGCACCATCGGATCAGCCGCCCCCGCGCAGACCAGAAGCTTTGCATCCACCTTCTTGGCCGGAGCGGTTGTGGAGAGATCGCCATGAAAGCTCACGACGCCTTTGATCGGCTCCTGGAACCGGGCCATGTTGATCGCGCATCCGCCGCCAAAGCAGTATCCGATGGCTGCGAGCTTATCCGCATCGACATTGGGCTGCTGCTTGAGCGCCGCCAGCGCCGCTTCAACGCGCTGCCGCATCAGATTCGCATCCTGCTTCACTTTGCCCGACCATTCGCCGGCCTGCTTCGGATCATCCGTGGTCACCCCCTTGCCATACATATCCGCCGCGAACGCGATATAGCCGAGCTTCACCAATTCCTGCGCGCGGAACTTGGTGTAATCGTTATTTCCCCACCATTCCGGAAACACCAGCACGCCCGGCCGTTTATCGGTGGCCTGGTCGTCATACGCCACATACCCCACCATGTCCGTATCGCCGGCTTTGTAATCGACTTCCTTCATCACGACTTTCGCGTGGACGGTGTACGAAAAAAACAGAACTGCCAAAACCATCAAGGGTGAATGCTTCATAGAAAATCTCCTTTTCATTATCGCAGAAGAATATGCGACCAAGACCCATTCTGACCAGTGCAATTGCTCACAACGCCATCCCAGACGAGAATGCTTCCCATGCGGCATGGAATGAAACTGGTTTTTGCTCTCTTCGTTTTCTCCCTGGGTTGCGAAAAAAGCATCCGCTTTGCCACGTTCGACGCATCGATGGTGCGCGACAAGCAAGGCCAACTGCTTCTCGATCTTTCTCGCACCGACGATCCCCAGATCGAGCGCATCGCCGAGATTATCCAGCGCGCCAATCCGGATGTGCTGCTGATCAACGGCTTTGACTACGATCATCTCGACCGGGCCAGCTTCCTCTTCGAGCACAACTATCTCTCCGTGCCGCAAGACGGTGCTGATCCGATCAAATTTGCGTATCACTTCACCGGCCCGGTTAATGCCGGTGTTGACAGCGGATTCGATCTGGATCACGACGGCAAGGCCGTCATCGCCCCCGGCACGCCGCAATATGCCAATGATGCGATCGGCTACGGCCTGTTTCCCGGGCAATACGGCATGGTCCTTCTGTCGAAATATCCGATCGACCGACCGAACATCCGCACTTTTACACGCTTCAAATGGAAAGACATGCCCGGCGCGATGTTGCCGACCGATGCCGCCGGCAAGCCGTGGTATTCAGATGAGATCTTGCAAGTCCTGCGTCTCTCCTCGCGCAGTCATTGGGATGTCCCCATCCAAATCGGCGATCAGACTATTCACGTTCTTGCATCGCACCCGGTTTCGACCGCGGTCGACACCCCCGAGCATCGCAACGCCAAGCGAAACCACGACGAAATTCGCATGTGGGCGGATTACATCAAAGGCGGGCCATCCAGCAAATATCTCGTCGACGACACCAATCGGGCCGGCCGAGATGACAGCGATTTCCATTTCGTCCTCATGGGCGATCTCCACGCCGATCCATTGGACGGCGGCGCGTTGCCCGGCACGGTGGATCAATTGCTGAAAAATCCGCGGATCAACAGCACCTACACTCCCGCCAGCCCCGGCGCGATCGAAGCCGCCCAAAACGATGGCGGCAACAACACCAAACACCAAACCCCTGCCAAGTTCGACACCGCTGATTTTCCCGACGCCGGCAACGCCCCGGGCAATCTCCGCGTCGATTACGTCTTGCCTTCCAAGGACGCCAAAATCACCGGCGGCGGGGTCTTCTGGCCACTCAGCAGCGACTCCCAGCATCGCCTTGTTGAAGTGCAACCGACCATCGCCAGTTCGGATCATCGGTTGGTCTACATGGACCTTAAATTCTCTAAATGACCAATGACAACTTGAAATGACCAATGACCAAATCCGAATGACCAATGAAATCTCAATTCCCAATGACCCATCTTGGGCATTGGGCCTTGGTCGTTGATTGGTCATTTGGATTTGGTCGGTGGGATGTTTGGGATCGCAATGAATGTTTTGAACGGTATCGATGGTTTACAACAGGTCCCGCCGGGATCGGTGATGTCCATTGGTAATTTCGACGGGCTTCATCGTGGCCACGCGCGCATCTTTGAGGCCATGCATTCTTTGCGAACTGGTTCGAGCACGCAGTTGGTCGTGGTGACTTTTGAACCGCATCCGCTGACGGTGCTTCGCCCTGATCTTGCTCCCCCTCGTCTTACACCATCTGAATTAAAGCAATCTCTTCTCAAGGAAGCCGGAATCGATACGTGCGTGATTCTTCCGCCGACGCGCGAATTGCTCGATCTCTCCGCCGAGGAGTTCTGGCGAATTCTCAAAGAGGATGTGAAGGTTGCCCATCTGGTCGAAGGCCCCAGCTTCAACTTCGGCAAGAACCGTCGCGGCACGATTGACCGGTTGCGGGAATGGAGCGCGGGATCGCCGGTGCAGTTGCACATCATCGATCCTGTCAGCGTTGCGCTGCTCGATCTTCATGTTGTCGCCGTCAATTCCTCGCTGATTCGCTGGCTGCTTGGCTATGGCCGAGCAAGGGATGCCGCGATTTGTCTCGGCAAGCCTTATGTTTTGGAAGGCACCGTGGTCCATGGTTTTGAGCGTGGCCGAACCATCGGCGTGCCCACCATCAACCTTGATTGCGGCGATCAGCTCATCCCCGCCGATGGCGTCTATGTTGGCCGCTGTTATGTAGATGGCCGCGACTTCGCCGCCGCCGTCAGCATTGGCAACGCTCCGACTTTTGAAAATGCAAAGTGGCAAGTTGAAGCCCATCTCCTCGATTTTGCCGGCGATCTTTATGGCCGCACCGTCCGGCTTGAAATCATCGACTGGCTCCGCGACCAGCAGAAATTCCACGATATCGAAGCGCTCAAACGCCAAATCGCATGCGACATCGAGCATTGTCGCGAGCGTGCCGAAGTCGATCCATCAATCGCAATATCTTTGTTATCTTCGTGACTCGCTTGCGATTCCGTGTCCGTTATGATGTCTCTAATCCATGGACAAGTACCAACGAATCATCGACATCCTGAAAACCTGCAAGCGTGTTCTCGTCACCACCCACGTTCGCCCGGACGGGGATGCGCTCGGCTCCAGCGCCGCCATCGTTCTCGGAATGAGAAAACTCGGCATCGAGTCGGAAGTGCTGCTGCTCAGCCATCTGCCCAGCAAATACGCATTTCTGTTCAACGATTTCTCAGTTCCGTTTTTCGACGTCGAAAAATCCTGGCCTGCGGATTTCGATCTGAATCGCTATGACGCGCTGCTCGTTGTCGATACCGGCACATGGTCCCAACTCCCCGGCTTAAAGGAACGTATCGAACCCTGGCCCAAACCCAAGCTGGTGGTCGATCATCATCTCACCCAGGAAAACTGGGCGGATGCCAAGCTGGTTGTCACCGAAGCCGCCGCCGCCTGCGAGATTGTTGCGGAATTGCTTCAGCAGTGGGGCATCGCGATCGACAGCTCCATCGCGACGGCGCTCTACATCGGAATCGCTTCCGATACCGGCTGGTTTCAATTCTCCAACACTCGCCCATTCACCATGCGTCTGGCTGCGACACTGATGGAAGCGGGCGTGAACACCGATCAGCTCTATCAGCATCTTTATCAAAACGAGCGATCCCAACGCGTGCTGCTTCAGACGCGGGCGATGCAATCGCTTGAACTATTAGCCGGCGGCAAGCTCGCCGTGATGACGGTGCGAAAGGAAGATTTCACGCAAACCGGCGCACACGTGCCGGATACCGAAAATTTAATCAATATTCCCCTTCAAATTCGCACAGTGGAGGTTTCGCTGCTCTTCGTCGAGCCGCCCGATGCCGGCCCCATCCGTGTTAGCCTGCGCAGCAAGGGCGGCGTCGATGTTGCCAGATTTGCCGAGCAATTCGGCGGCGGCGGGCACGCGCGGGCGGCGGGGTTGAAACTTGATCCACCTCTTGAGATCGCAAAGAAACGGGTTCTGGAAAAAGCGATGGCGATCAATCTGTCAGACACTTCGAGCTAACCGCCCGAAATGCTTTTGGTCGAGCAGAAGTTTTTCCAGCCTTCGCGTGAACGATTGATTCAGCACCGCGAGTCGTCCGAAACTATGCTCGATTGCGGCCACCGCGTAATCGACGTCTTCGGGTTCGATGGTCGATGCGTTTCGATTGCCGGCATTGTATTTGGCGGCGGCCACCACCAGGGGATAAAGCAAGGCGAGAGATCGCAGTCCATTCAGGAAATCGCGATTGTTGTTGGCGGGGCCCATGAATTGAAAAGATTCGAGACGATTGCGAATCATTCGCCAGAACAGGCCAAAAACCGCGGGATCGCGAGGCTGGATGAGGGGCTTGAATAGATGCGCTCGGCGGAGCTTGCCCGGCGGATGGGATAGGCCAAGGCTGTGAAAACTGCCTCTGCCGAGAACGATTTTGATAAGTGCGAGCACGCGGCTGATTTTCCCGGCCCGGCCATTCAATACGTCTTCGTCGCGACGAAGATACAAACCCAGCAACGTGCGAAATGCCATGCGATGAAACCAATTGGGGCGACGCACTGGCGCGGCGGTGACCCCCTCGACAAGCTTTTTCAAGCCCGGGAATACTTTCGCCAGGGCCACCCGATCCACGTCGTATGAAGCCGTTTGCGACAATACATCACACAAAAAGGCGATGAATATCGCGCGCTGCTCGTTGGTGGCGAAGCCATTCATCAGCGTGAGGATAAATTCGCTGACATCCTGAATTTGTTCCGGCTCCAGGCGGCAACTGGTCCATTCGTCGAATCCGCTGGAAGCGACGTTGAGTTGATTCGTATATCGCTTGAGGTCGGGCAGGGCGTCGGCATGGGAAGCGCCGAGATTCTGGCGAACGGTGGGGCAATCGAATCGGCCGATGACGGTGGCCTGGTCTTTAAAGGTTGGCGCGATTTGGAACGGGAAGACCCGGCAGCCGATCGGTTTGGCGTCGAAGCCGAATTGCTCGTGGATTCGGCACAGATTGTTGGATTCGTTCAGGAAAAGACAGGCGCCGTCAGATCTTCGGGCAAGATAGGTTTTGCCGGAATGTTCAAGGAAAATCGTTGCCTTGCGTGCCGGATCGTCCGCGGGCCAGGCGAGCTTTTCGATGCGTTCTCGCTCGCCGGGCATGAGTTCGACGAACCAGCTTCGACAGCAGTCAGTGCAGGATCGGCAGGAGAAATTTTCGCCGGGAAGTACCGTCAGTTTCATCGGATTGTTACTTGTCACTTGTTACTCGTCACTTGTCAAAAGCAAATTGTAGCCGCGGGATCCCATGTACTCCTGGGAGGTGATCCTGCATCGCCTCTTATGGTTTCATTCGGGAAAAAGGCGACGCAGGCGTCGCGGCTACAAATGGAATCCTCCTCGGCGAGCCCGCTTCAGCGGGCGGGTCCCACCAAACCATCTTCGTCTCCGCAACGATCAGCGCCGAAATCGAAAAACTCGCCCGCCGCTAAAGCAAACGAATCGCAAGTGACAAGTGACCAGTAACAAGTAACAATTCCCCCATGCCCAATACATGGATTTTATATGCGCTCGGCGCTGCGGGATTTGCGGCGTTGGTTAACATCTTCGGCAAGCTGGGAATGAAAGGGGTGGACAAGGATTTAGCCACCGCGATCCGCAGCATAGTGCAGGCACTGTTCGTGGTCGGGTTCGCGGCGTTCATCGGGGTGGTCAAAGATTTCGGCCAGCTTCACGGCAAGGCGATGGCATCCATCGCCTGCACCGGAATTTGCGGCGGGCTTTCGTGGATCTGCGGATTTCGCGCGCTGCAACTGGCGGATGCGTCGAAAGTCGGGCCCATCGACAAACTCAGCGTGCCGGTTGGGGTGATTCTTGCTGTCATCATTCTGGGCGAGCGGCCAAGTGGGATCAATTGGGTGGGCATCGTTCTCATCGCCGGCGGGGCATATCTGGCGGCGCATAAATGAGGGGTCCGTTTTATCTGA
>DATAPK010000236.1:0-4785 GCA_036265245.1 Tepidisphaeraceae bacterium
TCGCTCGGTGCGTGATTACGAGCCGCGGATTGCGCTCGATGGCGGATTGGATGGATTGGCGATCCATCGTCGCATTCTCACGGAAGCGCCGCCGCACCTGGTTTCGCGTGGGCGAATGTATCTGGAGATCATGTTCGACCAGGGCCCGGCAGTGCTGGAGCTCGCCAAGCAGTTCGATGCGTTTGAGAGCGCGAGCGTCATTCGAGATAACGCGGGAAAAGATCGCGTGCTGATGGTAAGGAAGAGATAGGGTTCAGGAGTTAGGGTTTAGGATTCGGAAAAGCCAAATTGTATTTCTACTGAACCCCGAACCCTGAACCCTGAACCCTAAACCCTGGACCCCTTCAGTATGAACCATGACGATTCACATCTTCCGCTGATCGAGCGGATTCCATCGGCGAATGTTGCTTCTCCGTCCGAGCTTCGCCCACGCGATCCGAAGGATGTGCGGTGGTATAAGCCCACGGTCGGCGAAACGCTGACGATGATGGGCTGGCGATGGCTTTATTTCCTGCCGGCGATCGGCTTGATCCTCATCCCCGTGATTTCGCCGACATTTCTCTGGATGTTTCAATTCACGTTTCTATATGGAAAACTTCTCATCGTGGCGATCGGCGTGCCGATGGGTGTTTTCATCAAGGCGGCCAAAAATGGCGTGCGGATGCGCAAAGAGCCGTTTTGCATTCACTGCGGATATGAATTGACGAATCTGCCGGATAACTACATCTGCCCCGAATGTGGCGAGCCGTATACGTTTCGTGTGATCGACGAATATCGCCGCGATCCGCACTGGTTTATCGAACGCTACAAAAGGCGCGGCGAAGTTCCTGTAGCGGATGTGCCATTTGAGGCGAGGAAATCATCGAAGAAAAAATCGAGAGATGGGACGTGACCGCAAAGCCCAGTCTATATTTGGGGTGATCCTGCGATTTATTCGTGGCTCTCACAGCTGTGGCTCGGATTTAAAGCGAATTTGAATGTGTGCAACTCGATTTTGCCCTCGTTCCATTCGATTATCCCGCTTGGCAATCCGATTGAGGCGTCGGCAAATTCGATTTTAACGAGGCCTCATTCGATTGTTACGAAGTCTGATTCGACTTAAACGGCGTCATAATCGAATTGTGCGCGGTTAGATTCGATTCGCACGCATTCCGCTTCGCTTGGCACGCATTGCCCACAATAGAGCCCGCTGAGAGAGGCAATCAGAACGGAATTCTAATCCAGAATGCACGGTGGCGACTCGGTGCCTTACGTTTCCGGTTCAATCACCACCGCTGTGCCATAGCAGAGGACTTCTGTCGCTGCGGAAGTTTTGCCGCCGATCTCGGAAGCGTCGTAGCGCAGGCCGACGATCGCGTTGGCGCCTAGTGCGCGGGCGTGGTCGATGAGTAGGTCGTAAGCCTGCTGCCGAGCCTGCTCGCACATTTCGGCATATGCGCCGACCTGGCCGCCGATGATGGATTTGAGGCCACCGAGGATGCCTTGCGAGATGGTGGGGGCGCGGACGATCAGGCCGCGAACGACGCCCATGTATTGCTTGATGCGATATCCCTCGATCGTGAACGTGGTGGTGACTGGAATTGACATAGTTTTAAGCCTAACTGGTATTCGAGGGGGGGACAAATTCATTTCAGTATTGAGACAGCGTTATTTTGGATTTTGGAGTGCGGATTCTGGATTGGTAGGATGCGCGAGATGCGTTTAAAGCAGATGATATGCACGGTGATTCTGGCGGCGATGCTGGTGGGTTGCCGGCTGTCCTCGGTGAATTCGGCGGCATCGAGCGATGCGATGAGGATGACGCGGACGGAGCTTTTCTTTGGGCTCTCGGAACCGGAGGGAAAAGTTGTTAGCGAGCAGCAATGGCAGGCGTTTGTGGATGAGACGATTACGCCACGGTTTCCGGATGGGTTTACGATTCTCGACGGCGCGGGGCAGTGGCGGGAAAAGGATGGGACGATTTCACATGAGCGGTCGAAGATTTTGCTGATCGTTCACAAATCAGATGCAAAATCGATTCGAAAGCTCGATGAGATTCGATCGGCGTATAAGCTGCGATTCAATCAAGAGTCGGTGATCCGCGAAAGCGGCGATGCGATGGTTTCGTTTTGAGCGGAGGTTAATCCGGATTATTCACCGCGGAGGCGCAGAGGACGCAGAGAAGATAAAGCAGAAAGCGAAGTGCGCAGATTATCTCACTATTCTTATATTTGCACCGCGTTCTGCGCCCTCTGCGGCGAGCACTTAATTTTCGGGGTTAATCGACCCAGTCATCCTGGGCATCGGCTTGCATTGAAACGGATACGGGTTGATCGGTTGCGGCGGGGTTCATCGCTTGCATCAGGTCGCGAACGTGGCTTTCGAGCGCGTTACGGCCTTGCGCGGTGAGCGTGATTGTTGTGACTGGTTTGCCGGCGCGAAAGGCTTTGTCGATGGCGAGCAGGCCAGCGTTTTGCAGGCGGCGGGCGTGGGTGGAGAGGTTACCGTCGGTCAGGCGGGTGCGCTCGCGCAGGCGGACGAATTCCTGTGTGGGTTCGGCAGCGAGCGAGGTCAGGATTCGCAGTCTGCCGGGGTTGGTAACCAGAGCATCCAAAGCCATGTGTGATTTATCGGACGCGAGGGGGCAAACGCTTCATCATTTTCACGTGCGGGCCGGCCTGGGGGTATTCAAAAACGTCGCTAACGATCGTCCAGCCCTTGCGCTGGTAAAAGCCGGAAGCGGGGACGCGGGCGTTGCACCAGAGGAGGTTGGAGTGATTCTGATCGAGGGCGGTTTGCTCGGCGAAATCGAGCAATCGCCCGCCGAGGCCGCTTTTTTGGAGGTTGGCGCTGACGGCCATGCCGCGCAGTTGCCAGGCGGGTTCATGCTCGAACTCGCGGCGAAGGATCGTGGCGCAGCCGATGCAGGCATCGTCGATGAAGGCACCAAAATGGTGGGTAGTGGGTTCGTTATCTCCCTCGAAATGAGCGGCGTCGCGCGGATAGCCTGCGCGAAGGATGGTCCAGCGGAGATCGATAACCTCTTCAATCCGGGCGGGGCGAATGAGGATGGATTGGAGGTCGGGCATGGATCAATCCACGAACTCGCGTTCGTGGCTACGATATTTATTGCTGCGTAGTGGGCGGTCGCAGGGGCCAGTCGTACAGATAAATTGTTCCGCCAAGGATTTCGCGGGGCTCGACTTTGTGGAGCGGCGAATAGAAATCTCGGTACGACTTAGACATATAAGTGCCCTGATAACAGGTCGCGCTGATGGCAAGAATTCCGGGCTGCTGGGGCATCACCTCGTGGTTGGAGAAAACGTATCCGCCGGGAAGATCCAGGTGATTGATGTGATAGTAATCGGGATCGGCGATCCCGGAGTAACAAAGGTAAAGCACCTTGTCGGGATGATTTTTTTGCCAGTCCGCCAGAAGGATAAGATCCTGCCCCCAATCGAGGTTGGAGTCGGAAAGGTGGCTGATGCCGCCGCGCCATCCGCCGGAGGGGACGTTGAAGAATGCGAGATAATTCGGCCAGGCGGAGCAGGATTCAATCGCCAAGGTCATTCCCAAGCCGCCCACCAGCAAGGCCCCGATTTTTCCCCATCGCCAGAGTAATCGTGCCGCCACAATGCCCACGGCCAGATGGAGAAAAGGAAGCAGGGGAAGAAGGTGGCGGATGCCGAGGTTGAAATTGCTCTTCATGGCCAGGCCGCCGTAGATGATCACCGGCATCGCGAGGCAAATCGCGATCCAGGCATCCGATTGCGAACTGGATTTCAGCACGACAGGGATGAATCGCACCAAAAGCGGAAGCAGGATCAGCATGCTCCACACGGTGTTGGCGCCGGGGCCGAGTTCCGCGCCGCATAACCAGACGATGAGGCGAACGAGGATAAAAAATAGCGAAACGCCGATCGCGATATCCCACAGGTTAAATCCGGCGCGCATCCAGAGAATAATGGCGGTGATGAATGCGATCAGCGTGATGGTTAGAACGGCGGTGGGCGTTTTATAGAGCAGACAAAGCGGGAAGTAATACCAGAATCCGGTGATGGAAATTCGCCCATTGAGAAAACAGCCGCGCATGAGCGTGGTGGCGTAGGTGTAGAAAAATCCGTGCAGCCACGCTTCGGGCAGAAGTTTGTGATCCATCAGTGATTGCGTGACATTGGCTTCCCAGGGTGTCGGCGTCTTCTTGATGTCGTCCAATATGGGAGGGGGCGGCGCGTCCAGGCCGGGCGTGGCGGTTTCAACGATATTGGTCTTGGCGCGATTGACGATGGCCTCAAAATCGAAGTGAAGGTTGGGATCGGAAGTGGGGGCGTATCGAAATCCATAGCAGGCCCAGATCGCGATGAACGAAACAATCCCCGCGACAAGCATGACCCCTGCGGGAACGATCAGCCGGGTGACGCGAGTTTTGAATTCCCATTTGAAGGCGATCCAGCTTTCGTTCATCAACGCGCGGCCGAGCAAGGCGAGGAATGCGATTACAAAAAAGATCGGCCCGGAAAATTTCACGTTCATCGCGGCGGCCAGCGCGAGGACAATGCCGGTGAGATTCCACGGGGTGATGCGCCTGCCGCAGCGCCAGATGGCGAACATCAAGCCGAGTGTCACCAGCGCGAGCGGCACATCGTTTTTGACGAGCACGGCGTGGCCGAGAAAATTCGGGTCGAGCGCATAGCACGCCGTCGCTGCAAAAGCGCCGATTCGCCCCGCCAATTTCCATGCCCACCAGCAAACCATCGCGCCCGTCACCAGCCCGATCGACATAAACAAAAATCGTGATCGGTTTAT
>DATAPK010000237.1:0-4095 GCA_036265245.1 Tepidisphaeraceae bacterium
TCTGATGTAGCCGCGTCGCCAGCGTCGCCGTTTTCCAGAGGAAAACCAGAAGAGGCGACGCAGGCGTCGCGGCTACATCAGATGATTTTCCCGAACGCACATCCATCTTAAAAGATTCGCGGGTTTCAAGGCCGCCAACTCTCGACTATAGTATCCTTTTTCCAAAGGACCCACATGCCCGTTGAAGAATCCGAAATTCTGCAGACCGCCGAAAAGCTCGGCCAACTCGTCGCCCAGCACCCCTCTGTCGCCAAATTCAAGACCGCCCAGAAAGCCGTCGCCGACGATCCCGACGCATCCCGCCTCCTTGCCGACTTCAATCGCCAGCTCGAAACCCTCGTCCGCCAGGAACAAAGCGGCATGCCCGTTACCGATGCACAACGAACCCAACTCGAATCCCTGCAATCCCGCATCGTCTCTCACATCAAGGTGAAGGCCCTCAACCTCGCCGAAGTCGATTTCATGGACATCATGCGCAAGGTCAGCCAAACCTGGCAAAAGCCCCTCTCCGATACCGCCGCCGCACAATCCGCTGGTGCCAGTCGCTTAGCAAGATAACTTCCCCACATAGCCCCCAGCATGCTGGGGGTCTTCACGCTGGTGCCCCATGTCCAATTGGCTCCTAAAAACCGAACCCGACACCTATTCTTGGGACGACCTCACGCGTGACAAAAAAGCCACCTGGGACGGCGTCGCCAACCCCGTCGCCCTGAAAAATATCCGCGCCATGACCAAAGGCGACCTCGCCTTCTTCTATCACACCGGCGATGAACGCGCCGTCGTCGGCATCGCCGAGATCACCAGCGCCGCCTACCCCGACCCAAAACAAAAAGACGATCGCTTCGTCGTCGTCGATCTGAAACCAAAGAAAAAACTTGCCCGCCCCGTGACGCTCGCTGAGATCAAAGCCGACAAAATCTTCGCCGGCTGGGATCTCCTCCGCATCGGCCGCCTGAGCGTCGTCCCCGTTCCTCAAAAAATGTGGGATCGCATCCTCAAGATGTCAGAAATGGACGAGGCAAGCGAATGACCCAGGCCCCGCCCCCGCACCAACCCGCCGGCGATCACGAGGAAGTTTACTTTCAAGGCTCTCCACTTCTGCGTGGTCAACTCGCCACCAGTTGGCACTGGGCCTTCATCGGCCTTCTCATCGCCGTCGCGCCCATCGTCGCCAACCTCGCCGGCCTCAAACCCTCCACCGGAATGCCCGCATACGTTTTCCTGATCGCCCTTTGCCTCGGCGCGCTCTTCATCATTGTCCCCTGGCTCAAAACCAAAACCGTCCGCTACCGAATCAGCAACTATCGCATCGACATCGAGCGAGGCCTGCTCTCCCGCACCATCGACACCCTCGAACTCTGGCACGTCGAAGACCTTAAATTTCGCCAATCGCTTCTCGAACGAATCTTGGGCGTCGGGACCATTACCGTCATCTCCCACGATGACACCACGCCCCTTCTCAACCTTCACGGCCTGCCCGACCCTCGCCAGCTTTTCCAAACCCTCGAGCAACGCGTCATCGCCGTAAAACGCCAACCCGGCGTCATGAAGATGGATACCGGCAGTTAAGGTTCGTCCAAGGCGTGATGATTTCTCACAATGGAAAGAGACCACGAAAGCGCGATGGCACGAAGAATTTGCGAAGAAAGATATCTTTTGTTTTCCCCTTCGTGGCGTTCTTCGCGATCTCGCGCTTTCGCGGTCTCTTTTTCAGTTGCGATCCACATCAACACCCATGAAAAATAACCCGGTTTAATCGCCCACTTTGCCTCCGCCGAAAGGTCCCCTACACTCCTACCCTATGTCCGAGCAGTTGCCCGAAAAATCCTTCCTTGTCCAGAAATTTGCCCGCCTGGGTTTTGGCCAATTCCACATCGTCGGCTACAGCGTCGCCGGCGAAGAAACCGTCGTGCAGGTTCCCGAAATGAACGTCTGCTTCGACATCGGCCGCGCGCCTTACTTCGCCCTCACCAGCGATTTCGTCTGCATCACCCACTGCCATATGGATCACCTTGCCGGCCTGGGATATTACCTCTCCCAGCGCCATTTCCAGGGCATGAAACCCGGCACCGTACTCCTGCCTCGCGAGCTCGAACGCCCTGTCGATGCCCTCCTGAAATGCTGGCGCGACGTCGAGCGCCAAGGCACGCCTTACAAACTCGTCCCCATGTCTCCTGGCCAGATGTACGAAGTCCGCCGCGATTTCGGCATCCGCTGCTTCGCCACCCATCACGGTGGCCCGAGCCTCGGCTATTCGCTCGTCAGCATCCGCGAAAAGCTCAAGCCCGAACTCCTCGGCACGCCCGGCCCCCAGCTCGTCGAAATGCGCAAGTCCGGCGTCGAAATCCAATATCGCATCGAAGTCCCGATGATCGCTTTCCTCGGCGACACAACCCTGGGCAACATCTTCGATCAGCCCGATGTCCAAAACGCGCAAGTTCTCATCACCGAAACGACATTCTTCGACGCCGACCACCGCGCCAAAGCCAAGGCCGGCCGACACCTGCACCTGGAACACCTGCTCGAAGTCCTGCCCAAGCTCAAAAACGAATACATCGTCCTCTCCCACGTCTCCCGCCGCACCGGCGTCCGCCGCGCCAAGCACCTACTGCGCAAACGCATCGGCGAAGAACAGATGAAACGCATCCATTTCCTGATGGATTTCGACCATTCCCGCGAAGCCGGCGAAGTCGAGGATTTAGTCCCGCCCCCCGCCGAAAATGCCGGATAAACCTCGATTTCTTAATATCAAAATATTTTCGGGAACTTATCCCGCCTCCCTGCGTCTGCCAAATTGAGAGGTTACGCCATGCGCACCATTCTTATCTACATCTCCGCCCTTCTCTTCACCATCCCCTTCGCCTTTGCCCAATCCGATCGCCTGGTCGTCCACGAATGGGGCACCTTCACCTCCCTCCAGGATGAAGGCGGCCGAACCCTCGGCGGACTCAACGCGGATGATGAACCTCTTCCCCTTTTCGTCCACGATCTCCTGAATGAACAAACCCGTCTTCTATTCGGCAAAGGTTTGCCAATTAAACCTCGCCCCGACATTACCATGCGCCTCGAAACCCCGGTGATGTATTTTCATCTGCCGCCAAATAGTCCGCCTCGCAAAATCGATGTCTCGGTGAAATTTAATCAGGGCGTGCTTTCACAATTCTATCCCGATGCGACCACCCGGATTAAACCCGGAACTCTTATTCCGCCCATCGATGAAAAAACCGTCGGCTTCCTTTCATGGCCCAATCTGCAGATCGGCACGCAAGCAGCCGGCCCCAAGACCGATGCGCACGTCTGGCTCGCCCCGCGCCAAGTGAACGCCGCCAACATCACCGCCACCAATGGCGAAAGCGAACGCTACCTCTTCTATCGCGGCGTCGGTCATATCGATGCCCCCATCGTTGCTACCAATGCCGATGCCAGCGTCTCTTTTCGCTGGTCCCTCGCCGTCAACATCCGTCCCGATCCGAAATGGGGCAATCAGCAAGTTCGTATCCCTCAAATCTGGCTCGCTCAATTCGGTGATGACGGATCCTGCAATGCCCTCGACCTCGGTCCGCTGTCATCCGATCGCCCCCACATCGTCATCAACGATCCGCCGGCCGCCGCCAAGCGACCCACGCTCGATCTGCCCGCCCTCCGCGCCTCGATGAAAAAAGCCCTTATGACTGAAGGCCTCTTCGACGATGAAGCCGACGCCATGCTCAACACTTGGGAAAAATCCTATTTCAAAAGTGCCGGCCTCCGATTCTTCTACATCGTTCCCCGCAGTTGGACCGACGATCATCTGCCCCTCGAGCTATCCACCGACGCAGAGATCCAACGAGTCATGATCGGCCGACTTGAAATGGTTTCCTCTGAACAGCGGAACGCACTCATGCAACTCACCTCGCTCGTTCCGCTCCCTGAACAAGCCAAAAAGGTGGAAGATTTATACAACTCACTTGGCCGATTTCGAGCCGCGCTGATTCTGGACGAAGTGGGCCGGCATCCCATCCCCGCGCTGAAGGAGTTTGTTTCAAAGCATGGTCTTTAATGCGCGTGCTGAAATCACTCCCGCGGCATCAGACCCAGAAAATGTCTCTGATGATC
>DATAPK010000238.1:0-9848 GCA_036265245.1 Tepidisphaeraceae bacterium
CCCCCTCATTCCCCCCGTTTTGCCATGACTTCCCCCTCGATTACTGTAACCTAATTCCCCAACTTAATTCTGGCGACGTACAAAATTCCCCACAATTTCCCCACGCTCGTCTTAAACCCCCCTTGCTCATAGAATCCTTAACCCTATGTCAGAAACCAACTTCGATTTAATCGTCATCGGCGCCGGCCCCGGCGGCTACGTCGCCGCCATCCGCGCCGCCCAACTCGGCCTCAAAACCGCCTGCGTAGAACGCGAATTTCTCGGCGGAACCTGCCTCAACATCGGTTGCATCCCCAGCAAAGCGCTGCTCGATTCTTCCGAACGCTATTTTAGCGCTAAAAACCAATTCGCCCGCCACGGCATTAAAATCGGCGATCTCTCCATCGATCTGCCCACCATGATGACCCGCAAGCAGGATGTCGTCTCCAAGCTCACCGGCGGCGTGGGGATGCTCTTCAAAAAAAATGAAATCGAGCATCTCAAAGGCAACGGCACGATCACCGCCCCCGATACCGTGCAAGTCACCGGCAATGACGGCGCGACGCAAACTTACAAAGCCAATCGCATCCTGATCGCCACCGGCAGCGCCCCCATCGAGATCCCGGGCCTGAAATTTGACGGAAAAAATATTCTCTCCAGCACTGAGGCGCTCTCGCTCAGTGAAATCCCGAAAAAGATGATCGTCATCGGCGGTGGATACATCGGCGTGGAGATGAGTTCGGTCTGGAATCGCCTCGGAACCGAAATTCTCGTCCTCGAATTCCTCGAACGAATCCTCCCGCCCAGCGACAACGAAATGGCCCTTGGCCTGCAGCGTTTGCTCGAAAAACAGGGGATCAAATTCCGCTTTAAGACGATTGCGGAATCCGCGAAGGTCGAGAATGGCAAAGTCAAAGTTGCCTGGAAAGCCCGTGAGGGCAGCGAAACCGGCGTTGAGGAGGTCGATAAAGTCCTCGTCTGCGTCGGCCGCCGGCCCATCACCGATAAGCTCGGCCTGGATAAAGTCGGCGTCGCGATGGACAAAAAAGGGTTCATCACCGTCGACAAAAATTTCCAAACCAATGTCCCGGGCATCTACGCCATCGGCGATGTCATCGGCGGCATCATGCTTGCCCACAAAGCCGAGGAAGAGGGCACCGCCGCTGTTGAGCTGATGGCCGGCAAGGCGGGCCACGTGAATTACGCCTGTTGCCCCGCGGTCGTTTATACGCATCCGGAACTGGCGTCGGTGGGATTGACCGAAGAAGAAGCCAAGCAGCGCGGCGAGATCAAGATCGGCAAATTCCCCTTTACCGCCAATGGCCGGGCGCGCGGCATGGACGAGACTGACGGCCAGGTGAAGGTGATCGCCGACGCCAAAACGGATCGTATCCTTGGCGTCCACATTCTCGCGGCCCATGCAAGCGACATGATCGCCGAAGCCGTCGTTGCGATGGAATTCCACGCCAGCAGCGAAGACCTCGCCCGCACTTTCCACGCGCATCCCACTTTGCCGGAGGCGGTGAAAGAAGCTGCGTTGGCTGTCGAGAAGCGCGCGATCCATTTTTGAATCGCATGGCGGCGACAATGCGATTGATTGAAATCGCTTCGTCTCGCTTCGGGTTACGCCAGGATCGTTTCGATCGAAGATCGGGTGTCGAGATTGCCATCCACTTGCGCTGAATCGTGGCCGCCGCTGCCTGATACGACATCTGCGGCGGCGTTTTGGGCGTAGAGCAGATCGTTTCCCGCTCCGCCAAAGAGTTGATTCGATCCGGTGCCGGCAAAGAGGCGGTCGTTGCCGCCGCCGCCGCTGAGGATGTCGTTTCCGCCCCCACCATAGAGGCGGTCCGCGCCGGCGCCGCCGAGCAGATAATCATTGCCGTCGCCGCCGATGATGGTGTCGTTGCCGCTGCCTCCCGAGATGGTCGCCGCCGGCACGCCAGCGCTGATCGCCAGCTTGTCGGCGCCGCCGTTCAAGGAGATCGAGATTCGTTTCACCTTTCCCTTGGCAAACGTCTGCGATCCCAGTTTGCTTGCGATCGTGATTCGCCCTTTGGAATCGCGAGTGATGGCGAAGCTGTCTTTGCCGGACGTTCCGCTGGCCGAGAGGGTTCCCGATGCGCTCAGCGAAGCAATCGCCGGCGACGGCGGTGGCGTGGAAGTCACTTTCGATATGGTTTGCGAAAGCAGCACCGCGGTGTCGACATCCGGGCTTCCATCGACGGTGGTAATCGACTTGACTCCGCCGAAGTTCGGGACGATCCATTGCTGTGATCTCACGATCTGCGTGAAATTAATCGGCACCTGCGTCGTGGCAATGTTGACATCGACCAGATAGGCGCTGAACGTTCCCGCGGGCACGGTCACGGATTGCAAGTTGCCCGAGACCAGCTTGATGGTCATCGTCTGCGTGGTGAGACCTCCGGGAAGGGTCCCCAGCGGGCCTGTGATGATTGTCGGATTCCACGGAATGGTATAGGTGTGTCCGGCAACCAGCTCTTTTGGAAACATCACGTTTCCGGGCTCGGTTGTGGTCGTCAAAATCACCGCGCCGGCGGCGTTGGTGTCGTAGCTTCCGTAAGTGACGTATTGTCCCTGCGAATTAAATCCCTCATATCCCTTCACCAGCCCGTTCACCGGGCCGGTGTCTTTATCCACGACATACTGGTCGTGCTCGATGGCGCTATGTCCATCAAATGTTGATGGGCCGATGATCTCATCTGTCTCAAACTGCCCCGATTCGATGTGCTTGAACTTTTCGGTGTAGCCCGGGGTCAGCGGCCCGACCAGCGATGCGCCGCTGACACTCAGCAATCTCCGCATTTCCAGCGCCTGCATGAGGTTCGACATGATGTTTCTGTCCCAGAAAAAGAATTGACTTACAGCCAAATGCCCGCCACCGGCATTTCACTTTCAGGCTGCAAATATAAGGGGAGCAACGTTTGGGGGCGCGTAAAAAGCATTTATTTTCAAGTGGCGCCGGTAGATTCGCAACAATCTGGAAACAATGAATCCTCGCAATTTGTGCGCGAGAATTAAAATGGAACACGTATTAATCCGCCGTGCCTGAACTCGACAGGCTTGCCCGCAGGGTTTCGAGTTCTTTTCGCGTCGATTCATTCGTGGGCGGCGTACCTTTGAGCTGGGAATCGATTCGCTGAAGTTCCTGCTGGGCTTTATCGCGATGGCCGCCCGTGCTCAGGACGCGGGTCAGGCCGATGTGGGCGGCCAGGTTGGCGGGATCGAGGCGGAGGGCTTCCTGGAATTCGGCGAGCGACTGGTCGCGGTTGTCGAGCTTTTCGTCGATTCTGGCCAGCGTGTCGTGAAACGCGGCGGTGTTGGGTTGGGTCGCGATGGCGCGGCTGACGAGGTCTTTGGCTTCGTTCAAATCTTCGCCGCGTTCCAGAAGGATGTAGGCGAGATTGTTGAGTGCATCGGGCAGGTGCGGATCGAGTTTGACCGCTTTGCGATAGAGCGATTCTGCGGCGGCGAGATCGCCGGCTTCGGTGTCGAGGGAGGCGAGGATCATCGCCGGCTGCGCGCCGGCCTCGGATCGATCGACCATGCCCTGGAGCAGATCGCGGGCCAGGCCCATCGCGTCTTTGTCGTTCAGGCGCATCCCCATCTGGTGCCAGCTTTGGGCGACGATGAATCGCTCGTCGATGGAGTTATCGGGGATCGCGGCGGCGGCGGTGCGAATCCATTCGGTTGCGATTGCCGCGGGCGAAACATATTTCGACGCCATCATCAGCCACATGCGCCGCCACGCCTGCCCCTGGGCCAGCAGCGGTTCGAGCATTGCCTTGGCTTCGGGGATTCTATCGGCCGCGATGAGCCATCGCGCGACGATCGCCGTCAGCGCGGGAAGATGCTGCGGTTGATCCTTGGCGGTTTGCAAATAGGGCGACAAGATATCGGCGGCGCTCTTCACATCACCCATTGCCAGGCTTGCCTCGGCCTGCGCGATGTCGGCATCCATCGGCTTATCGAGCGTTCGCGCCCGCCACTGGCCGGCGGCCCGCTTCATCTCGCGCCAGCGCTGCGCGGTGCGATATACATTCACCGCAAGCTTGGCGGCGTCGGGATCGTTGGGGCGATTGTCCATCAACCGCTCGACTACCGTTGACGCGTTGCTGGTCTGGCCCAGCGAAAGATAGGCTTGGGCAAGCTGCGCTTGAAGCGGATAATAGCTGGGATATTTATCGGCGATGCTCTTGAGCTTGGCGACCATTTGCTCGGGCGAGAGCTTGTTTTGCCGGGCATCCTGGAGCGCTTTCAATCGCTCCACCTCGGCGGCGTTGTGGGGGTCGTTGCTGAGCGCATCGATCAGGGGCTGGAGATTGGATTGATCGGCGTTGGTCGACTTCATGGCCGCCGCCTCGGTTTTAAGTTGTTTCAGATCGCCGTTGTTGGGCAGCTTGGCGAGCGCGTTGTCGGCGGCGGCGATTGCGTCGTCGAAATCATTTTGCCGGATCGAAAATTCGATCAGGCCTTTCCACGCCGCCGGATCGCCGGGCGATTGGTTGGTGGCGTTTAACAGTTCCTGGTGGGCAGTCTCTTTGCTGACATAAGTTTCGTCGAATCGGGCTGTGAGAAGCGACCGCTGCACCGGCGAATAATTTGGATCGGACAGGCGGGACAAAATCTGTTTGGCCTGATCGAGGCGATTGGTGGAGGCATAAAAATCCGCCGCTGACGCGATGGCATCGGCGCTGACCGGCGGATGGTTGAGAAGGCTGGTGTAAATCGTTTCAGCCTGGCTTGATTGCCCTTGCTTGCGCGACAGCTCGGCGAGCAACAATTGTCCGCCGGCATCGAGGGAATCCGATACTGGTTGAAGCAGGTCGATGGCCTGCTGGATGGCACCCTGGCGGGCGAGCAAAATCGCGAGCGGCGTGCGATTGGCGGGCGTGAGGCCGGGGCTTTTGACGGCGCGGTCGAGATAGTTTCTCGCTTCATCCGACCGTCCCTGCGAAAGCAGGTGCTTAGCGAGCTCGATCATGATGCTCACGCCCGCGGGATCGTGATCGACGGCTGCTTTCAGGTGCTCGATGGCGCCGCTGGTGTTGCCAAGGTTCATCAACCCCGCGGCCAGCAGCACGCGATATTCTGGCGTGTCGGGCGACGAATCGACCAGCGATTTTAGAATCACCACGGCGGCGGCGCTGTCTCGCTGCTTGTCTTCGCTGGTCAGCAGATATCGCGCATTGGCCAGTTTCCATCCCAGCGCATCGTCGCCGGTGAGATTATGAACGCGGTCGATGGTTCGCTTGAAGAAATCGCGATCGGCGGAGGCAGAATGCGCGATTGTCAGCAGCATGGTTTGAATTGCGGTATCGTCTGGATTGCTGTCGCCGAGTTCGATCCACGCGGCCTTGGCGGCGGGGTCGTTGATGCTCTCGAGATATTGGGCGCGGGCCAATTTCCATTTCACGGGCTGGCTGGTGGCCGAGGCCGCCGCTTTGTTCAACAAATTCAGGCCGTCTTCTTTCTTTCCCTGGCGGGCGAGGTTCATCGCCTCTTCGAGCGCCAGTCGCGGCGAGGTTGAAAGATCGGTGGGAAGGGCGGCGGCGATATCGCGATCCAGGCCGAGATTGTCGCGGCGATTGACTTCCGCCAGCCGTAGAACCAGGTCGGTGTCGGTTTTTTCATCCGGCTTATTGAGCGCGGCGTGGATGGTTTCGATGGCATCGTCGCGCTTTCCATCGCGCGCTTGCAGATCGGCCAGCAGGGGCAATGTCTGGTGCTCGTCGGGCGCCTGTTTTTGAATTTCCTGGATGAAGGTGATCAATCCCTCGACGCTGGATTGGCTGGCAGACGGCCCCATGCGCTGATACGACGCCAGAGCCATGACCACGCCTGATTCGAGGACGTTGGGCGCTCTGTGAATTGCCTCGGCGGCATTGCGTAAGGCATCGTCGCCTCGATCGCGGCTCAATGCCTCTCGCGCGAGCAGAACGCAGGGGTGCGCCCAGCTTGGCATCAGTTCGGCCGCCTGCCGCCACTGCTGTGTGGCCAGTTCCATCTCACCCAATCGGGAATAACTTTCGCCGATCCAGCAGCGGATGATCGCGTTGTCGTGATCGCGGGCCAAGGCGGATTCATATTGCTTGATCGCGTCGCGCTGTGCGATGTTGGGGTCGTCGCGCGTGCCGATCGCCAGCGCCCACGCGGCGGCTTTGTTGTTGTGCGCCCGTTGCTTCATCTTCTGCACGATCGCATCTTCGTCGCTGCGTTTGCCCAACTCTTCGAGCGAGAGCGCTTTGAACGCCAGCAAATCCACATCGGACGATTCCGCGCCGGCGTCGAGATCCTTTAAGCGATCGGTGACTTCGGCGAAGTGCCCGTTTTCCCAGAGCCGCTCGATCAGCACCTTGACGATCTCGGGCTGATTTCCACCGGCGACGGCGCGCTCCAGAAGCTGGCGAGATTCATCGAACAATTTGAGGTTGTCGAAATACCGGCTCAGGAGGCGCACGAATTCGGCGTCGGGGGGCGTGCGCTGCGCCGCTGACCTCAGCCATTTCAGCGTGTTTGGCCCATCTCCCGCATTCGAATACGCCAGCCCCAGCAGCATCTCAAATCGTGGATCGTCCGGATGCGCCTGCTGCAGCGCCTGAAATCGCGCCACGATCTCGGCCGCGGGGCGCTTTTGCAGGCAAAGCAGATTGTAGGTTTGAATCTGCCCGTTCAGATCCAGCGGCGCGACATCGTTCAGTTTTTCTGAAACTGCGATCGCATCGCTGAGTTTATTGATCTGCCACAACGCCGCGGATTTTGTTCGCAGCGCTTCGACGTCGTTTGGATCGTGCGCCAGCACTTCGTCGGCCAGATGCGTTCCCTCGGTGGCATAGCCGATCTGGTTGTAAAGCCGCAGGAGATTATGCGAGACGCGAATATCGTCCGGGCGTTCGCTGTGAAGCTCTTCGAAAAGTTCTTTGGCTTCTTTCAGATATTGCCCGTTGGCGGTTTCGACATGATTGCGCGAGACGGCCTCGGCGAACTTGGCGTCATAGTCATCGTGATGCTTGCTGATGAAGAAATGAAGCTTCTCAAACGCGGTGGCGTAATCGCCGCTGTTGTAAGCGTTCATGCCGTCGGTGCGGGTGGCCTGGATGAGGTTTTCCTGGGAGTGGCGCGTGTAAGATAGGATGGAGGCGACGGCCGCTGCAATCACGCCGCACGCCGCCAGCAGAATCACCAGCCGCCGGACGGTCTTGGGCCTGATGTTCATTGCCGTGTTCCCTTGCGGATCATCGTCAGGACGGTCTTGAAGAGGATCACCATATCAAGCCGCCAACTGGCTTTTTCGACATATTCGAGATCGTACTTGATCCACTCCTGAAAATCGTTTCCCTGGCGTCGGGTGCGGCGAATCTGCCACAGGCCGGTGATGCCGGGGCGGACGCTCAGCCGGGCCTCGCGCCAAGGCGGGCAATATTGGTTTTCTTTTTCCGGACTTGGGCGCGGGCCCACGATCGACATATCGCCGACCAGCACGTTCCAGAATTGCGGGAGTTCGTCCAGGTTATATTTCCGCAGCCATTTGCCGACCCTGGTGAGGCGCGGATCGTTTTCCATGTAAAACTGCGGGCCGTCCGCCTGGTTGAGCAGCTTGAGCTGCGCTTTGATCTTCTCGGCGTCTTTGCGCATCGAGCGGAACTTGACGCAGCCAAATTCGCGGCCGCCGATGGTTTCACGGCGATGGCTGAAAAAGAACGGCCTGCCGTCTTCCAGCCAGATCGCCAGCATGACGAACGGATAAATCGGCAAGGTGAACGCCAGTGCACACAGTGCGAAAAAGATGTCGAACGCCCGCTTGGCCGTGCGCGAGGCGAACGGCAGTTTGCGCGGCGCCATTTCTTCTGGGCGTGGCTTGGGTTCGATGGTCAGCCATTGGATTGCTTCGTTGGCGGGCCTGGCTTCGGGATCGTCCCACACCACTGCTGGCCCGATGACGGTTGTGCCCGCCGGCACGGTTCGCCCGGCGCCGATCCAGACCGGGCCGATCAGCTTGGCGTCGGCTTCGATTGTCGCCTGCGGATCGCGCCAAATCTGCTGCTCGGATCGGGTTGCGCGTGAGATCGTCGAATCCGGACGCTTCCAGTCGCGAACCAGATCGTGAAGGAAATGAGCCACCTCGCGATCCACGCCGCGGTCATATACCTGCCCATCCACCGAAATCGTCACGCGATCGATGCGTGGTGTGAAGCGGCGCAATCGCCGCCAGCCGTTCAGTGGATCGGATGCGCTTTGCCAAAGCTGCGCGATTTCGCGCTCGGGGGTGAGCACCACGCGGGCGAGTCGATCGGCGGATTCATAGAGCCGCTGAAAGCGCACGAACCGATCGCTTGGATCGGTCACGACTTTCTCGCGATAGCCGCGCTCGCGAATGTCATGTAATCGCAAAAACAAAACCTGCGGCTGAATCCAGTTCAGCACTTCCATGACCGGGGCGAGTTTGAAGATGACGAGGGATCGCGGATCAGTCAGGAGAAACAGTTCGGCGTGCTTGACGATCTGGCTGGGCTCGCCCTGCCGCACCACCTGCACGCCGTGCGCCGCCCAGAATCGGGTGTTCAGTTGAATCGGTTCCAGACCCCAGATCGTGCGTGAGGTCGGATGAGGTTGAGAGACGGCGCTGACCATATAGTTCAATTACAGCATCGGAATCGTTAAAGCACCAAATTCAAAGCACCAAATTACAAACAAATTCAAAATTCAAAAAAGGAAAAATTCAAAACAGGCAAACTTGGAATGAACCTGTTTTGAATTTGTTTGTAATTTGGTGCTTGAAATTTGGTGCTTTCTCACAATCAGTTCTTGCTCGTCGGCTCGCCGTTTGCCTTGGCGGTGGTTGCACTGGCGACGGCTCGGGCGACGGGGCCGTACTGGCCGGCATCGCGTTGCTGGCCGGCGCGGCTGGCGCCGTTGCCGTTGGCGCTGCGGCTAGCCGAACGCATCGAGATTCCGCTGATCGATTGCTCGAAATCGCGCGACTGCGCCCGGTTGAACACCACGCCGGCGACTCGGGCGCCGATGCTGTTCAGATGCGCCAGGGCTTTTTCGACCAGTGGCCGCTGCTGGCCACGGGCGACGGTCAAAATCACGCCGTCGCTGGCCGCCGCAACCGGGGTCGCCTCGATCGAGCCCAGGATCGGGCCCGTATCGATCAGAATAATCTCAAAATGCTTCTTCGCTTCGTTCACCAGGCGGCGAACCGACTGCGGCGAGAAGATGCCCGCATGATGCAGCTGCGCCAATCCCACTGGCAGGATCGAAAGATCTGATACATCGGTCTGCTTGACGTATTCGAGCAGATTGCCGCTGGTCATCGCCTCCAGGATTCCTTCCGGCCCGTTCATGCCGAGGCGCGCAGTCAATCCCGCGCCGACCAGGTCGCTGTCGATCAGCAATGTCCGGCTGCCGCTGGCGGCGAAAGACAATCCAAGCGCAAGCGTGAGCGAGGTTTTGCCGTCGCCGGAACTGGCGCTGGTGACGCTGAACGCTTTGCGATCCTGAAGGTTGTTGATCTGGAGCATGGTGCGAATCTGGTGCACGCAGTGGGCCGCGATCGATGCTTGGCCGGGGTCGCTGAGGCGATCCGGCAGGTTCGGCAGGATGCCAAGCAGTGTGAGCCCATGCACGCCAGCGTCGGAGGTGTCGTCGCTGTAGCGATAGCGGCTGTCGAGCAGGCCTATGAGCAGCATCAATCCAAACGGAATGCCGCCGCCCATCACAAAGCCGACCAGCGCCACCTGCGGGCGTTTATCGACGGCGGGGGTGTTTGGCACGATGGCCTCGCCTTGCGGGATGATTCGCCCGTTCAGCGCACCGGAAACTCCCAGCGCATCGATATCGTCGCT